>JBAVOG010000001.1:0-2199 GCA_049691875.1 Burkholderiales bacterium
CGGGCAAGCCCATCGCGCCGCTCGCCCCCGCGGCGAGTCCCGACCGGCTCACCGATCCGACGAAGGCCGAGAAGTGGTTCGGCCGCAATTGCCGGGACGTCCTCGGGCGGGAATGCACCGCGCGGGAAAAAGCCGACTTCGTCCGCTATCTGACTGACGCAAAATAGAGGAGTCGAACGATGAATCTCAAGCAACTTGCACCCGTTGCAGTGCTCGTGATGAGCGTGACCGCAACCGGCGCCCTGCTCGCGAGCGGCCCGGGGTCCGAAAACGGCAAACTGTTGCCGCAGACGGGAAATGCCAGGTTTCAGTCCGAGTGCGGCGCGTGCCACATCGCGTACCCGCCCGCACTGCTTCCCGCACGCTCGTGGCAGAAGCTCATGGCCGGGCTCGCCGATCACTTCGGCGAGAATGCGTCGCTCGACGCCGATAGCGCGCGCGACATCACCGAGTATCTCGTTCGCGAGAGTGGCGATCGCAGCGTGAGCCGAAAAGGCCGCCAGGTAGCGAACTCGATCCCCGTCGCCGATTCGCCACTGCGCATCACGGAAACGCGATGGTTCCGGCACGAGCACGACGAGATATCGCCGGCGGTCTGGCGCCGCGCTGCAATAGGCAGCGCGGCGAACTGCGGCGCGTGCCACAAGGGCGCCGCCGAGGGCGACTATTCCGAGCGGCGGGTCGCGATCCCGCGCGACACCGGAGAGGCCGTGGCGGGACAAGCGTCGCTCCGGGCCCGCTAGAATGGGCGATGCGCATCCTGCTGGTGGAAGACGACTCGCTGCTCGGCGACGGCCTGCGTGCCGGGCTCGCCCAGGATGGCCACGCGGTCGACTGGGTGCGAGACGGCGTGGCGGCTGACGTCGCGCTACGTGCCGATCGGTTCGCGCTCGTCATTCTCGATCTTGGCTTGCCGAGGCTCGCCGGGCTCGACGTCCTGCATGCCTTGCGTGGTCGCGACGACGCGACACCGGTGTTGATCCTCACTGCGCGCGACGCGGTCACCGACCGGATCGAGGGTCTCGACGCCGGCGCCGACGACTACCTGGTGAAGCCGTTCGACCTGGGCGAGTTGAAAGCACGCGCCCGTGCGCTCGTGCGGCGCGCCGCGGGACGCAGCTCGCCCGAGATCCGTCACGGCGAACTCGTCGTGGATCCGGCCGCCCACACTGTTGCACTGAACGGCAATCCCGTCGAGCTTGTGCGTGGCGAGTTCGCGATTCTGCACGAGCTGCTACAAAATGTCGGTCGCGTCCGCTCGCGAGAGCAGCTCGAGGCGAGCCTGCACGGCTTCGGCGGCGATATCGAGAGCAACCTGGTCGAGGTCTACATCCATCATCTGCGGCGCAAACTCGGTGCCGGCTTCATCAGGACGATCCGGGGCGTCGGCTATCTCGTGGACAAAGCGCCCGGGAATGGCTGACCGGCCCTACTCGCTGCGCGGGCGGCTGCTCGCGCTGCTGCTCGGCGGATTCGTCATCGCCTGGGGCGCGGTCGCAGTGACGAGCTTCGTCGATGCCCGCCACGAGATCAACGAACTCTTCGACGCCCAGCTCGCGGAGTCGGCACAGCTTCTCCTTGCCCAGGTCGGGCACGAGCCGGACGAGATCGAGGTTCCCGAGCGGAAGTTGCAGCACAAGTATCAGCGCAATCTCGTGTTCCAGGTCCGGGATCGCCGTGGAAGGGTGGTGCTACGCTCGGCCGGCGCTCCACACGAGGTGCTGGGCACTGGTCGGGACGGATTCGACTCGCAGTCCGCCGGAGGAAAGCGCTGGCGCATCTACACGCTGACCGAGAAACATGAAGGCGTGCAGGTCTCCGTCGGTGAGCGCGACGACGTGCGCGCGGATCTCGCGCGTCACATCGCACTCGGCATGCTGAACCCGCTCCTCTACGCACTACCCGCATTCGGGTTGCTCATCTGGTTCGGCGTCGGGCGCAGCCTGCGGCCGCTCGATCGGCTGGCACGCGCGGTCGAGACCCGCGCAGCAGCGAATCTCTCCGACGTCGCAATGCAGGGCGCACCGCGCGAGGTGATGCCGCTCGTCGGCTCACTCAACCGGCTGTTCACGCGGCTGCGTGAGGCGTTTGCAAAGGAGCGGCGCTTCACCGACGACGCGGCGCACGAACTGCGCACGCCGCTTGCCGCGATCAAGACGCATGCCCAGGTGGCGCTCGCCGCACGCGACGACGCCGCAC
>JBAVOG010000002.1:0-3287 GCA_049691875.1 Burkholderiales bacterium
CAGCACGGTGACCTTCGCACCGCGCTTGCGGGCCGTCGCAGCCGCCTCCAACCCGATCCAGCCGCCGCCGACGACCAGGAAGCGCGCATCGGTCGTGAGCCGCTCCCGCAGCGCCAGCGCATCGGCGATCGTGCGGAGGTAGAAGACGCCGGGCAGGTCCGCGCCCGGGATCGCGAGCGTCCGTACGCGGCTGCCCGTGGCGAGGATCAGGCGGTCGTACGGGATCTTCCGGCCGCGGTCGGTGGCGACCATGTGCGCCTGGCGATCGATGGCCACGGCGCGCTCACCGGGTGCGTGCTCGAGCGAAAGTTCCGTCAACGCATCGGGCTTGAAGAGATGGCAGACATCCGGCTCGGACGCTCCGGAGAGCACCGCCTTCGAAAGTGGTGGCCGCTCGTGCGGCGGATGCGGCTCGTCTCCAACCAGCACGATGCGTCCGGTGTAGCCCTCCGCGCGCAACGTCTTGGCCGCCCAGCCCCCGGCCTGTCCTGCGCCGACGATCACGAACGAGCCGCTCTCCATCACGGTGCCGATCGTGCGCGGCGCGACTTGCCGTCGATGCCGCCGGCGACCGCCCACTCGGCGAAGGCCTCGGGCGACTGCTGGAAATCCTGGGGCTCCCAGTTGCCGTCGAGTTGATCCTCGTCGGAGTAATACTCTGCGAGCGCCCCGGCGGGATTCTTCACGTACCAGAAGTACGCCGAGGAAATCGGATGGCGACCGGGCCCGATCTCGGTCTCCCAGCCGCACCGGCTGATGTGCATGCCGCCACCGAAGACCTCATGGATGTCGCGCACGGTGAACGCCACGTGATTGAGGCCGCGCTTGGGTGACGGCGGCTGGAGCAAAAACATGTCGTGATGCCCTCCTTCCTCGGCACAGCGCAGGAACACCGCGCGTCCCGGATAGCGGTCGGAGACGCAGAATCCGAGCTTTTCCACGTAGAAGCGCTCCACCTCGGCGAGTTTGTCTGTGAAGAACACGACGTGCCCGACCTCGATCGGTTCGGCACGCTCGTAGACCGTGCTGCGGCGGTTCACACCGCGGCCCGGCACGCCCCACGCGTTGATCGGCACGCCGGTCACGTCGACCGGGCGCTTGCGGGTGACGCGAAACGCGATCGCGAGCCCGTTCGGATCGGTGGCGCGCAGCGTGGCTTCGGATTCGGACCACTTCGCGTCAACGCCGAGCGCATTGCGCACCCGCTCCAGGTCGGCCGCACTGGCGACGCCCCAGATCACCTCCCGGAGCGTCGGACCCGATTCGAATGCGGGCGGCAGCGCTGCATCCTCCAGGTGCCGGACCCGGACCTCGCATCCGTTCATGGTCTCGAAATCGAGCCCGGCGTCGGACTCGCCCACGAGCTTGAGTCCCCAGTCGAGGAAGAAACGGCGACACGCGGCAACGTCCGCTACGCCGTAAGTGACGCGATCGATCCCGAGAATGCTCATGACTGCCCTTTCCAGCCGTTCAGTTTGCCCACGGGAGCGGCTGCTCGTTCAGCCCCCAGTAGAGACTCTTCTGGTGCTTGTACTGAAGAATGCCCAGGCGCCCCTTCTCGATACCCAGGCCGCTCTCCTTGATGCCGGTGAACGGGGTCGAGATCGAGAACTGCTTGTAGGTGTTGATCCACACCGTGCCCGCTTCGAGCCGGCGCGCGACGCGCCATGCGCGCTTGTAGTCGCGAGTCCAGATTCCCGATGCAAGGCCGTAGACGCTGTCGTTCGCCTGTTCGAGCAGCGCGGCCTCATCGCGGAAGGGAATCACCACCAGGACCGGTCCGAAGATCTCTTCCTGGCAGATGCGGGCGCGGTTCGACAAGCCCGACAGGATGGTGGGCTTGTAGAACCAGCCGGAGTCGTAGACCTTGCCACGCGGGCGCTCGCCGCCGGTCAGGACCGTGCCGCCCTCGTCCCGTCCGAGCTGAACGTATCGCTCGATGGACGCGCGGTGGCTGCTCGTGATCAGCGGACCCATCTGGGTACCGGGGTCGGCCGGATCACCGACGCGCAGCGCACCGGCTTTCTCCACCAGGCGCGCGACGAACGCATCGTGGATGGACTCGTGCACGAAGAGCCGTGAGCCGGCGATGCAGGATTCACCGGTCGAGCTGAAAATGCCGAACAGCACGCCATTCACGGCATGGTCGAGGTCGGCATCCTCGAAAACGATCGTCGGCGACTTGCCCCCGAGCTCGAGCGTGATCGGCATCAGCTTCTCGGCGGCAATGGCAGCGAGCATGCGGCCCGTCGTCGTGCCCCCGGTGAACGATACTTTCTTCACCAGGGGATGGCGGACGATCGCATCGCCGATGACCGATCCTTTTCCCGGCACCACGCTGACGACGCCCTTCGGCACACCGGCCTGCTCGCAGATTCTACCCAGCTCCAGGGCCGCGAGCGGCGTGACCTCGGCCGGCTTCACGACGACCGCATTGCCGGCCGCGAGTGCCGGCGCCAACTTCTGCGCCTCGCTTGCGATGGGCGAGTTCCAGGGCGTGATCGCGGCCACGACCCCCAGCGGCTCGTGAATGCTCATGGTGAGGTAATCGCCGCGCGGCGGTGTCAGCGTTTCCTCGAGCGTCTCGCACGCAGCGGCGAAGAACTGAAACGTGCCGGCCGCGCTCGCGACGAGCGCCCGCGTCTCGTTGATCGGCTTGCCGTTGTCGCGACGTTGCAGCTGGGCAAGCTCTTCGGCCCGCTCGCGAATGAGCGTGCTGATGCGATAGAGAATGCCCGCTCGGGCGTGCGGCTGCAGATCCCGCCAGTCCGACCGGCGCCATGCTGCGTCGGCGATCCGGATCGCCTCGTCGACGTCCTCGACACTTGCCGCCGCAAGTTCCGTGTTGACACTGTCGTCGGCAGGATAGCGGGAGGCATACACCGCTCCGCGGCCCTGGCGCCATTCTCCACCGACAAGTATTGGCATCACCATGAAGTGCGTCCTTCAGAAACGAATCGGCGCGGCAAAGTCGCGCAGTGCCCTCACCGCAGCGTAGGCTGCCAGCGAGGAGGTCTTGGGATTTTCGGCAAGCGGCTTGCCCGACATGTTGACTTCCATTTCGCCGAATGCGCCGCGGGCGAACACGTGGTGAACGTTTCGGGTGACGGCGGGATCGGCGACCAGCGTCACCCGCGTACGATCGAGGCCGAGCCCTGCCAGGGAGACGGTCGCCGCGACGTTCGCGTTCTTGGGGTACAGGCGCGCCGCGTCACGTGCGGAACCTTCGAAGATCACAGCGGCATGGTCAAGCACCGGCAAATCCACTGCACGCTCGGCCGGGGTCC
>JBAVOG010000003.1:0-1718 GCA_049691875.1 Burkholderiales bacterium
ATCCGGAACGGACTGGTCGTCGACGGCGCCGGGCGGCCCGCAATGCGCGCCGACGTCGGAATCACCAACGGGCGCATTGCCGAAATCGGCAAGATCGCGGACGGTGCGGCGCGCGTCATCGATGCGACGGATCTGGTCGTGGCGCCCGGGTTCATCGACCCGCACACCCACTACGACGCGCAGATCTGCTGGGACGGCGCGGTCACGCCGTCGTCGTGGCACGGCGTCACATCGGTCGTGATGGGCAATTGCGGCGTCGGCATCGCGCCCTGCCGGCCGGATGCCCGTGAGGTGGCGATGCACGACCTCGTGAACGTCGAAGCCATCCCGTTCGAAGTGCTCAATCGCGGCATCACCTGGGACTGGGAGACGTTTCCCGAGTACCTCGACGCGGCGGCGCGCCGCAAGCCGGCCATGAATCTCGCGTTTCTTGCACCGCTCACGCCGTTTCGGCACTACGTGATGGGCGAGGCGTCAATGGAGCGCGCGGCGACGCCGGATGAGACTGCACGCATTGCCGATCTGCTCGGCGAAGCGCTCGACGCCGGCGCATTCGGGTTTTCCAGCACGATCCTCAATCAGCACCTCGGCTTCGGCGGACGACCGCTCGCCTGTCGCAACGCGAGCCGTGAAGAGCTGAAGGCTTATGCACGCACCCTGAAGGCCCGGAACAAGGGTGCCATCGAGATCGCGCTGACCCGGCAAATCGCGGTGCTGGAGCAGGACGGACTCGAGATCCTCGACCTGCTGCTCACGGAGAGCGCACGGCCCGTCACGTTCATCGCCATGTTCGATCGCGACGACCTGCCGGAAGCGGTTCGCGACACGCTGCGCAAGGCCGCGCCCTTGATCGCGCGTGGCGCGCGGCCGCAGACCTCGCCGCTACCGCTCACGCGCGAGATCAACATGCGGAGCCCGTTCTCGTTCGCCGCGTTTCCGTCGTGGAAGCGCGTGTTCGAGGACAAGTCGAAAGAGGCACAGGCCGCCGTCTATCGCGATTCCGGGTTCCGGAACCAGTTTCGCGAGGAGCTGAAGCGGCCGCTCGCATTCGGCAACTGGGCACGGATCACCGTACACGAAGTGAGGTCGCCGGCGCTCAAGCGCTGGGAGGGCATGACGGTCGCCGAAGTCGCCGCAGCGCAGGGCAAGGACGGCGTCGATGCGCTCCTCGATCTCACGCTCGCCGACGGGCTCGAGAACGAGTTCACCATGGCCTCCTACAACACGCGCACCGATCGCATGGCGGAGCTGCTGAACGATCCCGCGATCCTCATCGGCCTGGGCGACGGCGGCGCGCACGTCGACATGCTCTGTGACTCGGGTTATCCCACTTACGTACTCGGAACGTGGGTGCGCGAGCGCAAGGTGCTGACACTCGAGCACGCGGTGCAGCGCATGACCGCCGATCCCGCGGACTTCTTCGGAATCCGCGACCGTGGCCGGCTCGCGCCGGGCCTTGCCGCCGACATCGCCATCTTCGATCCGGCGACCATCGGGTCGGCGGGGCGCCCGGAGCGCCGCTACGACCTCCCCGGTGGGGGCAAGCGCATGGTCATGCTCTCGCGCGGCGTCGAGTACACCGTCGTGAACGGCGCCGTGACCTGGGAGAAAGGCGCGCTGACGGACGCCGCGGCAGGTGTAGTGCTGCGGTCGTGATTGCTGCGGCACCACCCCGCCGCCTTCGGCGGCACCCCTCCTCGGAGAGGAGGGGAAAAAGC
>JBAVOG010000004.1:0-4127 GCA_049691875.1 Burkholderiales bacterium
TCTGGTAGTAGGGCAGGAGCTGCGCATGCCGCTGCTGCATGCTGGAAGTGAGCGACCGGATCGCCGGAGTGTCGATGTCGAGGTTGGCTTGCGCGAGTGCGCTGCCGCTCGCGACAAGGCCGACGACGAGCGTGAGTACGCTCGCCAGGATCGTCGATCGGATGAACGTTTGTCGTGCACGCATGATTCTGCCTCACTAGTGGGGGTTCGCCTGCTACTGCGCCGCGGGCTTCTCGCTCGTCACACCTTTTGCGGGATCGATCCGGTACACCTGGTCGATGATCTTGTCGGCGGCTTTCTCGGCGGCCGCCGCCGGGAAGTAGACGTTGATCGTCACGCAGCCGGACAGCGCAATTGCAAGTGCCGTCATCTCGAGACCAGTCCGCTGTCCGATTTTTGCATTCATCCGATCCCCACTCAGTTGATCGTCGGCGTGACGTTCGAGTCGATCACCCGCCGCAGGCGCGTCAGCAGCTCGTCCCAGCCAACGTCGCGATTGTAGCCGAGCACGGTGATTGCCGGCACGCCGCCGCCCTTGACCAGCACGAATCCCTGCGGCGTGTCCTCGATGCCGCCCATGCGGCAAACGCCGTCGCGCAGCCGGCAGCTGATCCCGATCTGCGAGTAGCCGAAGCTCTCGAAGAATCGCAGCGCACTGCGCTGAATGGCGGCCGTGGCGCTCGCGCCGCCGAGCGAAGAGATGTTGTTCACGGCGGTCTGGCTGATGCGCCTCGGGAAATCGCCCGGACTCGATTCGAGCCGCGCATCGAATTGAACGGGCTTCCAGTCGGACAGCACGAGGTCTGCGATGCGCGCGTCGAGCCGCCCCGTGATGCTGCCGAACGAGTACGCACGCGTAACGAGCGCGAGATCGAGATTGCGCGCGTCGAGGTTCGCGCTCAATCGTGGCGCCAGGCCGAGCGGGCTTTCGACGACGAGATCCGACACTGTCACCGTCCCATCGAATATGCGAATGGATAACGCGCTGTCGACGGTGAGCGTTGAACGCTCGTAGCGCACCAGGGGGATCTCGCCCGACAACGTACCCTGCATGGCCGGCAATCCGAAATGCGCCAGCAACTCCGCGAGCGGCATCGGCGAGATTGCGCCGCGTACCCGCCACGCGATGCCATCCTTGTCGCGACTCACATGGAGATCTCCGAGCGTGAGCAGTCCCGACAGCACCGGGATCGAGAAGTCGTCGATGCGCACCTCGTCCGCGCCGATGTCGAGGAACGTGCCGACCGCGCCGAGCGGCAGTCGCTGGACTTCCGCTCCCGACATGCCGATCCGACCCTCGGTACGCCCGCCTGCCTGCCACGGCAGGCTCGCGTAGACGCCGAATAGCGCGAAGCGGCCACGCAGATCTTCGGCCGACACGTCTTCCAGCTCGAGCGTCGCATGCGTGGCCGTTCCGTCCCGCCAGCGAGCGCTTGCACGCAGCCGTCCCTCGGTGCGGAGCTCCCCCAGTGCAGTCTGCGCGAGCGCCGGTTGCAGAAACCGCGCATAGAGCGGCGCCACGGCCAGATCGCCCGTCTCGACCTCCGCGCGCACCACATCCTGCGATTGCCGGTCGATCGTCGCGCTCGCCCGGATCTCGCCGACTTCTTCTATTGCGAGCAGCGCGCGGGTGACGTCGATCGTGCGGGCATCGATGGTTCCCTCGGCGGTCAACCGGAATCCCGCCTTCGAATAGACCGGCGACCAGAAGATCTCGCCTTGCGACCACTCTTCCTCGGTGCGCCAACGCCAGTCGTCTCCGCGACCCTGCGCGTGGAGCGCAAGCCGCCCGGCGAGGCCCTCCCCGGCGTGCAGCCCTGCCGCATCGGCGAAGGCACCGGCGCGAAACGTGATCTCGCTTTCGATCTTCAAGTCTCCCGAATCGGGCATCTCGACCGTCAGTACGCCGTCGAAGGCGCCCGCACCGATCTTCACCGGCAACTCCGGGGCAAGCGCCTGAATACGCGCCACGGACGCGGCTACCGCGCGCGCGACGATGCGCCGCGGGATGCCTCCCGGGGCTTCCACCGTCCAGCGCTCTGCTCCGCCCGGCGAAACGACCAGGTGCGTCTCGCCTGACCCCACATCGTGGCGGAAGGCAATGGGGAGTGCGACCGGGGACTCGACCCGGCCGTCATCGCAGGCGACGACCGATTGCTCCAGCCGAAACTGCGCGCATGAAATCACGACGTCCCGCCAGCGACGATCGAGCGCGGCGAGCTCGCCGACGCGCAACCGGGCTTGCGAGAGACCATCTCCGGAAAGCTCGATGCGGATCGCCTTCACCGCAAATCCGGGGCCAGCGAGATCCCCGATGGTGAGCTCGATCGAGCGCGTCGAAGCGA
The DNA here is from genome assembly GCA_049691875.1 of Burkholderiales bacterium. Classification (GTDB taxonomy): domain Bacteria; phylum Pseudomonadota; class Gammaproteobacteria; order Burkholderiales; family SG8-39; genus JAABRB01. Next base: position 2,346 of record JBAVOG010000004.1, read on the forward strand.
TATCCGCCCCCGCCACGAGCCCGGCGCCGAGCGCGAGGCTCGCCGCAATCGCTGGGAGGAGGGTGCGGAGTCGCAAGTTAGGAGGGACTGCGTAGTGGACCGAAAGGTCGTGCCCGGCTCGATTGTCGCGATTACGTTCGCCGCCGGCAACCAAATGCTGCGCTACCATTCGCATGCGATGGCCCGGAACGGAAACAGCAGCTCACGCGAGATGCGCGGCAATTCGCTTCCTTCGCGAGTCACCGTGGAGGGTCTGGATCGCGCGCCACACCGCGCATTTCTGCGCGCGCTGGGCTTGACCGATGCCGACCTGGAGAAGCCCTTCGTCGGGGTCGTGTCGACCGACGGTCGGGTGACTCCCTGCAATGCGCACCTCGGTGCGCTCGTGCGCGAAGCGTGCGCCGCAGTGCGCGGCGCCGGCGGCGTGCCGTTCGATTTCGCGTCGATCGCGGTCGCCGACTCGATGTCGATGAATCACGCCGGCATGCGTTATTCGCTGCCCTCGCGGGAATTGATCGCGGACGGCGTGGAGGCGGTGACGCGCGGTCACGCCTACGACGCCCTGGTCACGTTCGGGGGCTGCGACAAGACGCTGCCCGGGATGATGATGGCGATGGTGCGCCTGAACCTGCCGTGCGCGTTTCTCTATGGCGGCGCGGCCTTGCCCGGCACCTGGCGGGGGCGGGATGTGACGGTGCTCGACACGTACGAGGCGGTCGGCGAGGTGATGGCGGGTCAGCTGAGCGAGGCGGAGCTCGGCGAGCTGGAGCGCGTGTGCCTGCCGACGCTCGGGGCGTGTCCCGGACAGTTCACCGCCAACACCATGGCGATGGTGTCCGAGACGCTCGGACTCGCGCTCCCCGGTTCCGCCACGCTCCCTGCCGTGGCCGAAACCCGTCCGGCGCTGGCGCGCGCAACCGGTGTGGCCGCCATGAATGTCCTGCGCGACGGCGGTCCGCTGCCGCGCGACCTCGTCACGGTGAAGAGCCTCGAGAACGCGTGTGCCGCGGTGGCCGCGACCGGTGGCTCGACCAATGCAGGCCTGCATATTCCGGCCATCGCGCATGAGGCGGGCATCCGCTTCACGCTCGACGACCTCGCCCGCGTGTCGCGGCGCACGCCGCTGATCGCGGACCTGAAGCCGGGTGGGAAGTACCTCGCGAAGGATTTGCACGCAGCAGGCGGTGCCTATGCGGTGTTGAAGGCGCTGCTTGCGCGGGGCGTGCTGCACGGCGACTGCCTGACGCTCGCGGGAACAACGCTCGAAGCGGCACTCGCCGCGCATTCGGGGGCCGACGGCACTGTGGTGCGCACGGAAGCTCTTCTACCAAGCGGCGGCATCGTCGTGCTCAAGGGCAACCTGTGTCCCGCCGGAGCGCTGATCAAGGTTGCCGGGTTGAAGTCGCGGCGCTTCGACGGAACGGCGCGCGTGTTCGACTCGGAAGAGGATTGCACCGCCTACGTGCGTGGCCGCGACTGTCGGCCCGGCGACGTGCTGGTCATCCGCTACGAGGGACCGAAGGGCGGTCCCGGCATGCGCGAGATGCTCGGCATCACCGCGCTGCTTTACGGACAGGGGCTGGGTGAGCGGGTCGCGCTCTTCACCGACGGGCGGTTTTCGGGGGCGACGCGCGGAATGATGGTCGGCTATGCGTCGCCCGAGGCCGCGGTCGGCGGTCCGATCGCGCTCATCGCGAACGGCGACCGGATCACCATCGACGCGGACGCCGGTGTCGCGCAGTTGCACGTGCCCGAGGAAGAGCTGGACGCGCGGCGCAGCCG
>JBAVOG010000005.1:0-4284 GCA_049691875.1 Burkholderiales bacterium
GTGCCCGGCTGGGTGACGCTGTCTCCGAGTCGCAGGCCGCGCTGCCCGTCGGGCAGCGCGGCGGCGAACGTCGTATCGAGGCGCGCGACCCGAGCATCACCAACGTCGCCGCTCGCCATCAGACTGATCGTGCCCACGCCGTGGCGACTGGCGAAGCGCGTTTGAAAAATGCCCGATGCGGACTTGCGTTCGGTCGTGTTCTCGGCGGTAACGCGCGGGGCGACCGACGAAACCGCGAGCGCGGGGTCGCGCTGCAAGGCCTCGCAGCGTGCAGCCGAGGCGCAAAGAATGAGGACGCACGAGAGGATCGCGAACGGCGTGGCCGGCTTGTCGCGGTCGATCCACTCGAGTATGAACATGCGCTTTGCAAACTCCGCGCCGCTCGAGCGGGTGACATCACGCTCACGACGGCAGGCAGCCGTGCTCGACGCCGGGTGGTCAGCCGATCACGACCACGCGAATTTAAGCGGAAGAGGGTGGCGCGGGCAGTGATCGAATTCACGGCGTTTGCTCGCCGGGCGGCTGCGGTGTGACGTTTGCCGCGAGAGGTGTCGTGACGCAGACACGTCGCTTGCGACCGGCGGACATGGGCGTCCGCAGTGGCGCGCGCCAGATCGACTTTGCACGACAAGGAGGCACACATGCAATTGTTCGCTTCAGCGCGTCATCCGGCCCGCCGGCGCGCCGTCGAGGTCATCGACTACGCCAGTAAGGCCGCACGAACGGTGGCCGAGGCTGTGTGAAGACTCTTTGAGGCATTCGAGGTCACAGTTGGCTGATTACGTGGAGGGAGCCGCGGATGAGCCGATTCTTCGAGGGTGAAGACCGGAGCCAGGGCACCTAGCTGCCCGAGTATTTTGACGACTACTTCGCCGAAGACAATCCCGTTCGCGCAGTCGAGGCCTTCGTCGATGAACTCGATCTGAAGCAACTCGGCTTTGCCAGGGCTGATTCGGCGTCGACGGGCTGGCCGGCGAACCACCCGGCGGTGCTGCTCAAGCTCTATTTCTACGGGTATTTGAGCCGCATCGCCTCCAGCCGGCGGCTGGAGGCGAGGCGCAGCGCAACGTCGAACTGATGTGGCTCACCGGTCGACTGGCGCCCGACTTCAAGACTATTGTCGCGCCGGGTCTTGCCGATCTCATCGCCACCGCCCTTGGCCGACGCAAACGTTGCATCGATAAAGCTCTCGCGCTCGTCGATGTCGCCTTGCTCACGCAGCGTATTGGCCAGCTGCGTCAAAACCTCGCGCAGCACCTCGCGCTCGCACCACTGCTGAAAGCGCCGATGCACCGTCTTGTAGTTCGGGTAACACTGCGGAAGCATGTGCCACTGCGCGCCAGTGTTCAGAATCCACAGCGCCGCTTCGAGAACCTCGCGCGCCGGCACGGGATTGCGACCAGGGCGACCTTCGGGGATGTTCTCCTCGGGAAAATACTCCCGAATCCGTTCCCACTGATCGTCGCTTAAGCGAAGCACGACTGCAATTGTAAGAACTCATGTTCATCAAAACAGCGATTTTGAGATAGGTACTAGCAACTATCGGCGTATCGCTCAGTGGGAGCATGAGGCGGCGCTGGAAGCGACGCAGCGTTCGAGCCTCGATTAACCGCGATAAGCCGATCTGCCAAACGCGTTCCCACACAGCCTCGGCCAGTCTGAGTCGCTCAGAGGGCGCGCTCGATTCAGAACCGCCGCGAATGGCAGTGGCTACTTCTCGCCGCACGTCTACGCTGATCAGGGGGACGGGCGCTATCGCCTCTCCCATAGCGCCACCGGGCTCGGGGTGTAGGCCAGAGGCCATTTCAAAAAGCCCACGTGCACCGGGCATTGTGGGGCGATGCGGTTTTCTGAGGGCGGCTTGCGGCGAGCGAAGCCGAGACAGGCGAGACCGATAAAAGTAAGAATAATGGTTTCAGGCTCAGACACGGTGGTCACGCTAGCAATGTCGCCCGAGCCGGAGATGGCAAGGGTATATGGGCCAAAGGAACTGTTAGCAAATCCGGACACTACCGCGTAGTACTGCGCGTCTGCGGTTAGGTCGAAGATGATCTCCGACAAGGTGCCTTCGCCGCTGTCGTCATCCCCCGCAACTAAGCCACGCAACTGATGGCGTGGATCAAATCCATGCTTGTCGTACAGATGCAGGTAGGTGTCGAAGGTCGCTTTCGTCCCAAGAATGTATGTTGCGGATACACTTACGAAAAACGGGATCACTGCATATGGTACGGCATTCGCCGTCTCGGTTAGGGTCGGGCCGGCTAAGAGCGGTCGATTCCAGGTTCGATGTCCCGTGGTATCACCATCTAGGACGAGCAAGCCTGCGTGGGCCGGCAATGCTCCATACCAGGTCATCGCGGCGAGAATTGCAAGGAACATTTTCATATTCATACCTTCTGCCATCCGCTATTCGCTCGCCGAGAATCCAAAAATGGCAACTTGCGGACCTGCGCCTACAGCCGGGCCACTACGCCGTTAGCTTACTCCAAGAGCAAATCCTATCCGATCCTTCCGTCCAATGGGCCATCGGGCAAGCGCCAGACAGTGGGAAATTAGGCACAGCCATCAATCCGGTCTATAGGCCGAAGTGCGTCTGATCCCGGGGGCAGCGCACTGGCATCGCCCTGGTAATCCGGGCACTTTCGATAGGTGGGATGATGACATCGGAGGTGTGCAATGGAAAGGAAACGCTACGGCGCTGAGTTCAAGCGCGCGGCCGTGAAGCTGGTGAGCCAACCGGGTTAGGTCAAGCGGCAGGTGGCGGGCGCGACCCGCGCCCGTTCCGAGACGGGGCCCTCGGCGGGCAGTCCGAAAGTCACACCGACGCGGGCAGGCTCATGATTCCGCTGCGTGCGCTACCAGTCTCCTGGAGGCGCACCAAGTTGCGAGGCTGGGCGAGGTTAGGTCTCGCCCCGTCCGTTTGCGCGGACTGCAGCAGCTAGGTGGGAGAGAACGCTAAGTTTGCTCGCACTAGCGATCGATGGGGCGAGCTCGCAGTGATTGAAGTACGCCATTCTTAGAATCTCGAAGTCGGCGAGCGGGGCACTAGCGATCCGTTCGTAGAGGGCGCGGCGTACTTCGTCGTATGGCAGGTGGCGCAGCAACATCTCCGTCATGCCGTCGACCCTCTCGGCGGCAGTCTGTCGCAGCAGATCCTCCGCCGTTATCTTCCCCTCGCACAGCATTTGCTCCAACATTTCCCCGTCCATTTCCCTATCCTCCGCGCCGGCACTCGAAGAAGCGTACTGCCTCGGTTCACGGAGGACTGTCAACTTCTGTTAACTGGGTGGGCAAAATCACGACCAGCGGTAAAGTGCGGACGAAGAACAAAAGCCAGGACTCGGATCGCGTCATACGGGTTGACGTGGCTACTCAGTGCAGCTTGCGGCGGCGAGATGCCGAGACCGGCGAGTGCGACGGTGAGAAAGGCGAGGGTGGCGGGTCCGGGGACTGGAAGCGTACAAATCGCCGACCGGAATGGTCTGGTTTCTCGACCGTATCTACTGCACCGGCACTCCCGAGGACTACAAGGCCGTACTTGCCCTCCAGGACAAGATGTCGACCGCCCCGTTTTTGGCGTACAGGAAGCCATACAAGCCGGCGCCCGGCGAGGTCAACGTCGCATTCGATTCGAAGGAATTCGTGCGCAACCAGCTCGCTGCGATGGATGGCGCGGCGTATTTCAAGCTGTTGGCCGATCTCATGAAGACTAATCCGCCTGCTGTGGGCGACGCGCCGATGGTGGCCAAACTCGCCACGATCGGCCTGGTACCGGGGCGCAAGCTGCCTGTCGGCAGGTTGGATGATTGAGCGATCCAAGTTTTAGAGGTCGGGTGTTCAAGTCAATTCCGCCAGAGTGTTCCATCTGGCTGCTACATCCTGCCGAGATCCTCAATCGCGTCGGCGACCATTCCGGTGCCCGCGGCGATAATCAGGATATCCGTGGCGACGCGTACATAGCGGTACCCGGGCGGGGGCATACCAATCTCTACGACGAGAGCCGGCGGTAGCTCGTAAAAGATCACTTCGCGCGAAAGCGGATGACCGATTCGCCACTTCTTCGCTTGGACTGCTGGCATGCAGCCGTCGTGCTTGCGGGCGAGCCCTGGCGGGCAATGGCCGCGCTCGTATTCCTTCACGTAGTACTCGCGCACGATGACTCTATCGCGGTCTGCGAATCGCGCGCGCGCGTGCGTATCCAAGCGTTCGCCGTCCCGCTGTTCGCTTTCTCGACGGTAGCGTTGCTTGCCGTCTTCGTGGATCTTGTCGGCGCCGGCCCGGGGC
>JBAVOG010000006.1:0-2641 GCA_049691875.1 Burkholderiales bacterium
CGCTGGCGCTGGTACTGCTCCCACTTGCGGCGCACGGCTGCCTTGCGATCGGGCGAGAGCTGGTCGAACTCGCGAAACCGGGAGCGGGCGTCCTCACGCTGCTCCGGCGTGAGGTTCACCCATTCCCGCATGCGCTGCTGCAAACGGTCCTGTTCGCTCGGACTCATCTTGATGTACCGCCGCGAAATGCTCAGCCACTTCTGCTTGCGCTTCGCATCGAGACTTGGCCAGTCGTCATGAATGGGTGCGAGGATCTGCTGCTGCTGCGGCGTGAGCTGGTCCCAGTCGGGATTTTTCTTGCTGGGACCCGCGGAGATGGCGGAGGCGGCGAGGAGCAGCCAGCAGGCTACTCCGACGAGCGCTTTAGCCATGCCTGAAATCCGCTGTCCAGATAGGCGTCGATCGGGAGGTCGCCTCGCAGGAGCCGCGTATCGACCTCTGCAGTGTCGGCCGCCACGAGCGCGCGTTGTTGACTGTCCTGCCAGTAGTTGAGGCCGATCATCCCGCCGATCAGCAGGAGCACGGGCAGGAGGACGTGCGTGAGCCACTGAGTTGGCCCGGCAAGGTGGGCCGAGATCGCGTCGATGAAGGTCAGCGCCAGCGACGGCTCCACGTGCCGTTGCGCGTCGACTGCCCGCGCACGCGCGACCTTGAGGCGCGCCAAGGCCTCGGCGGGCAAGTTCAACCCACCGTCAAGGGCTTGCACGATCTTGCGGCCGAATTCTCTTTCGTTCATAGCTCCACACCCTTGGCCTTGAGGGCGGCGGCCAAGGCGTGCGTTGCGCGCGAGCAGTGTGTCTTGACGCTGCCCTCCGAGCATCCCATAGCGAGCGCGGTTTCGGCAACGTCCAAGTCCTCCCAGTAACGCAGGAGAAATGCCTGACGTTGACGCGCAGGGAGCCTCTGGACCTCAACGTCTATCAAATCAACAAGTTGTGACTTCTCCACGGCCTCGAGCGGACCTTCGGCCGGGGCGGATCGGGAGTCGGCGGCGAGGGTCTCCAGCGGGTCGGGATCGTCCTCGCCGCGGTTCGGAAACAGGGCCGATAGCAGAACGGTCCAGGTCGATCGGACCTTCTGCCTGCGAAAGAAGTCGCGGATGGCGTTTTGCAGGATCCGCTGGAACAGCATCGGCAACTCTTCGGCCGGACGCGTTCCGTACTTGTCGGACAGACGGAGCATCGCATCCTGCACGACGTCCAGCGCGGCTTCGTTGTCGCGCACGGCATAGAGCGCCTGCTTGTAGGCGCGCCGTTCGACGCCGGCGAGAAACGTGGATAGCTCGGTGCGTGATGCCAGGGAATCGCCCCAGTTCTAGGTCGTGCGCACAGCGGGTGACCGCCGCGCGATGGTATCAAACTGGGCGCCACGAGCGCGGCGCAGCGACGGCGACAGTTACGCAGGCAAGTCGGCTTGACCAAACGGCGGCGACACCGTAACCTTCGAAGTTTTCGTCATATATTCAATAGTTTCGCTGCCCTGCATCGTTCTCGGGGCGTTTTTTCGCCGTTTTGGGACAGTTCTTCGCCGTTCGCCAGCGGCTATCGACCGGTCCTACAACCCGTCTTTTAAACATAGTTGGCTATTCGTCGCATGGAAATCAGCGGGGCAGAGATCGTCGTCAAGTGCCTGCAGGCCGAAGGGGTCGAGTACGTGTTCGGCTACCCCGGCGGTGCGGTGCTCGTGATCTACGATGAGTTATTCAAGCAGGACAAGGTGAAGCACGTGCTGGTTCGTCACGAGCAGGGCGCCGCGCATGCGGCCGACGGCTACTCGCGCGCCAGCCAGAAGACGGGCGTATGCCTCGTCACGTCGGGACCGGGAGTCACCAACGCCGTGACGGGAATCGCCACCGCGTACATGGACTCGATCCCGATGGTGATCATCACGGGCCAGGTGCCCACTCACGCCATCGGCCAGGACGCTTTCCAGGAGGTCGATGCGGTGGGCATCACGCGACCATGCGTGAAGCACAACTTCCTCGTTAAGGACGTGCGCGCCATCGCCCCGACGATAAAGAAGGCGTTCTATCTCGCGCGGACCGGTCGTCCGGGGCCGGTCCTGGTCGACATTCCGAAGGACATCACCATCGCCACCTGCGAGTTCGAGTACCCCGACTCGATCCCGATGCGCTCTTACAACCCGGTCACCAAGGGCCATCCGGGCCAGGTGAGGAAGGCCGCGCAGCTGCTCCTCGAAGCGCAACGGCCGATGGTGTACACCGGCGGCGGCGTCGTCCTCTCGGAGGCGGCGCCCCAACTGATCAAGCTGATGAAGATGATCGGGTTTCCCATCACGAACACGCTGATGGGATTGGGCGGATATCCCGGCACGGACCCGCAATTCATCGGCATGCTCGGCATGCACGGCACCTACGAAGCTAACATGGCAATGCAGCACTGCGATGTTCTGATCGCCATCGGAGCACGTTTCGACGACCGCGTGATTGGCAATCCCGCCCACTTCGGCTCCGTTCCGCGCAAGATCATTCACATCGACATCGATCCTTCGTCCATCTCCAAGCGCGTCAAGGTCGACGTGCCGATCGTCGGACACGTCCCCGACGTGCTCGAGGATCTGATGCGTCAGCTCGAGCCGCAGCTCGGCAAGCTCGACGCGGCGGCACTCAAGAGCTGGTGGG
>JBAVOG010000007.1:0-1744 GCA_049691875.1 Burkholderiales bacterium
CCGTGGGCATGAAGCGCAGGATGCGCGCGGCGATGGCACGCGCCGCGATCACGGAGGTGAGCTCGCTGGTCGGCGGGATGAGCCAGTCGGCGCCGGCTTTATGCTCCCATTGCCCGGCGCCGTCGAGCTTGCCCACCACGCGTGGGCGCGCAGTGTCCGGCCAGTGGTAGAGCTGTTCCTTGATCTGCTCCTCGATGAGCGGGCGCTTTTCCTCGATGACCAGGATCTCCTCCAGCCCGGTCGCGAAGCGACGCACCGCTTCGGGCTCGAGCGGCCATGGCATGTCCACCTTGAGGATGCGCAGGCCCATGCCGCGCGCCGAGTCGTCGTTGATTCCGAGCGTCGCGAGCGCTTGCCGCAGGTCGGTGTACGCCTTGCCCGCCGCGACGAGTCCGAGCCGCGCGCGCGGGCTGTCCAGGGTGACGCGGTTCAATCCGTTCGCGCGCGCGTACGCCAGCGCGGCGAAGAGCTTGTGATTCTTGAGTCGGGCCTCCGCATCCAGCATGAAGTCCGGGTAGCGGATGTTGAGCCCGCCCTCGGGCAGCTCGAAGTCGGTGGGCGTATGAATCTGCACGTGCGCCGGATCCACGATCACCGAGGCCGAGCTTTCCGCCACGTCGCTCACGCACTTGAATGCGACCCAGCAGCCCGAGTAGCGCGACATCGCGAAGCCGTGCAGTCCGAGGTCGAGGATGTCCTGCACCGTGGCCGGCGCGAGCATCGGGATCAGCAGCGCCTTGAACATGAAGTCGGTCTGGTCGGCGACAGTGGTGGAGCGCGCAGCGGGATCGTCGCCCGCTGCGAGCAGCACGCCGCCGTATCTTGCGCTGCCCGCCGCATTGCCGTGGCGGAAGGCATCGCCCGAGCGATCGACGCCGGGTGCCTTGCCGTACCACATGGAGAACACGCCATCGTGCTTCGACCCGGGGAAAAGGCCGAGCTGCTGGGTGCCCCAGATCGCCGTGGCTGCGAGGTCCTCGTTCACGCCCGGGTGGAAGCGGATACGGTGCCGGTCGAGGTGCGGCTGCGCGCGGGCGAGCGCAAGATCGAGTCCGCCGAGCGGGGAGCCGCGATATCCGGAAACGTAGCCGGCGGTGTTCAGGCCAGCGCGGGTGTCGCGTTCCTGCTGCAACATCATCAGGCGCACCAGCGCCTGGATCGCGGTCATGTACGCCCGCCCCTGGGGCAGGGTGTACTTGTCCTCCAGCGTGATCTCGCCTTGCACGGCCGGCGCGTTCATTAGGGTTCTCCGATGAATCCACGCGGCGCGTATGGGTTACGCCCGCCTCCCGACCCAAGTATACGTAGAGCGCGGATTGCCTGCGCCAGAACCGAACGCGCAGTCTGGCATGGGATAATCCTCCGCATGTCGATTCCCGCAACGATGCGTGCGTGGCGCGTGCACGAATTCGGCGGCCCGGAAGTCCTGCGCCTCGATACGGTGCCTGTGCCGTCACCCGGTCCGGGCGAGGTCCTGGTCAAAGTCGCCGCGGCGAGCATCAATCCGATCGACTGGAAAATGCGCAGTGGCTACCTGCGCGGCCTCGTGCAGATCGCGCTTCCACGTGCGCTCGGCCGCGATTGCGCCGGGACGATCGCTGCCGTGGGTGAGGGCGCCTCCGACCTTGCGGTCCGACAGGCCGTTGCCGGGCTCGCGGACCCGACCAGGCACGGCACGCACGCCGAATATGCAGTACTGCCGGCCGCGCAGATTGCGCCGATTCCCGCGGGCGTTGCGCCCGAG
>JBAVOG010000008.1:0-2558 GCA_049691875.1 Burkholderiales bacterium
CATCGCGGCGGCGAGCGCGACGAGCCCGCCGATGGCGAGCGCGAGCGGGCGCGGTGCGATCACGAGCCGGGCCCGTCGAACGATGCCGGCCGATCGCGCGCCTTCTCTACGCTCGTCTTCATCTGCGAACTCTGCTGGCTCGACGTGGTGCCGCGGCGGAGCGCGTAGGGTATCATCGTCGACGCGGAATCCAGGGCAGAGCAGAGCACACGATTTCCGATTTCGGGGAGTGCTCTGATAGGAGGGGAAATTGCCGAAGACGGTCGACTACTATTTCACCACGGTATCGCCGTGGAGCTATCTCGGCCACGAGAGCTTCGCCCGGCACCTCGCGAAGCACGGCGCGGCCGTCAGGGTGAAGCCGGTGGACTACGGCAGGATCTTTCCCGCCTCGGGCGGGCTTCCCTTGAAGCAGCGCGCGCCCCAGCGCCAGGCCTACCGCCTGGTCGAGCTCGCGCGCTGGCGCGATGCGCTCGGCGTACCGATCACGCTGGAGCCCAGGTTCTTTCCCGCCGCACCCGAGCCGGCATCGCTGTTGATCATCGCCACGGATCTTGCGCATGGCACGCCCGCCGCGATGGACATGGCGCTCGCCCTGTATCGCGCCTGCTGGGTCGAAGACCGAAACGTGGCGGACGCTGAGGCTCTTCGCGCCGTGGCGCGCGAGCAGGGCCGTGATCCCGGCAAGCTCATGGGTGAGGACGCCGCGGCAGCGGCCAAGCTGAAGTACGACGCGTACACTCAGGAAGCGATCGAGCGCGGGGTGTTCGGCGCGCCGAGCTACGTCGTCGATGGCCAGATTTTCTGGGGCCAGGACCGGCTCGATTTCGTCGATCGCGCGCTGGCGGAATGAGCGCGCGCGATATCCGAGCGCGCGGCACGTTGGGGAGCGCGGGAAAGATGTCGAGACTTCCGGCTGCGTGGCCCGTCGCCGCGGTTGCGGCAGGGCTGGTCGTGGGCGGATGCGTGACCGACATGCCCCAGGACGTCAAATTGCCCGAGCACGTCACCTACCGTTGCGAGGGCGGGCGAAAGTTCGAAGTGCAGTTCACGCAGTCGAACGAATTCGCGACGGTGACTTTCGCGGGCAACAAGTCCTACCGGCTGCCCAGGGTGCCCGGTCCGACGCAGGCGAAGTTCAGCGATGGCAAGACCACGCTGTGGCTCGACGGTCAGAATGCGCTCGTGGAATCAAGTGTGGTGATCGCGGGACGGAACTGCGCGAGCGAGACGCCGCTGCCGGAGGGCGCACGGCAGAATCGACCGCTCTTCGGTTCCGATCCGTGGTGGAAATAGCGCGCGTGCGCGCCTAGCCGGGGGCACGTTGTTTCGCGGCTGGGTGGTCGTCGGCGCTGCGTTCACGGCGCTCACCGTGATCTTCGGCGTCGCTTATTCGTTCGCGTCGTTCTTCGCGTCCTTTCAGGGCGAGTTCGGCGCGCTCCGCGCGGATGTGTCGCTCGTGTTCGCGATCTCGGGATTCCTCTGGTTCGCGCTGGGCGCGTTCACCGGCGCGTATGCCGACCGGCTCGGGCCCCGACCGATGGCCATCGCCGGAATGCTCTTCCTTGCGATCGGTCTGTTTGCCGCGTCGCGGGCAACGACCCTCACGCAGATCTACGCCACCTACAGCCTGGGCGTCGGGCTGGGCGTGGGCTTCGTGTACGTCCCGGCGATCGGTGCGGTCCAGCCCTGGTTTCGCAAGCGGCTCGGACTTGCGGCGGGTCTCGCCTCGGCGGGAGTCGGAATGGGTACCCTGATCACGCCTTATGCGTCGGTCGCGCTGATTCACACGTTCGGGTGGCGTGGCGCGTTCGTCGCACTCGGTGGGTTCGTCCTGGTCGTGGGCGTCACCGCGGCTGCGCTCCTGGACAACGATCCCGCACGCCACGGACTGCATCCGGATGGCGCGACGGGCGAGCCCGGCAAACCGCCTCCGAAAGCGGGGCTCTCCCTGCGCGAGACGCTGCGCACGCGCGTGTTCTGGATATTCTTCGCGTCGCTGGTCCTGTGCACGATCGGCCAGGCCATGCCGTTCGCGCATCTCGTCCCGTACGCGCGCGATCATGGCCACTCGGAAGCTTTCGGTGCCATCCTGATCGGGCTGGTTGGCGTCGGCAGCGTGATCGGCCGGTTCGGGCTGGGCGGCATGAGCGATCGCGTGGGGCGGCGCGAGATGCTGGGCGGCGTCTACGCGGCGATGGCGGTGCTCTTCATCGGCTGGGCGGCCTTCTCGAGCGCGTGGGTGCTCGCGACATTCGCGCTGCTCTACGGCGTGAGCTACGGTGGGTTCGTCGGCACCTGTCCGCCGCTCGCCACCGACTACTTCGGGCCGAAGGCGATCTCGGGCGTGATCGGCGCGCTGTACGCGGGCGCCGGCATCGGCTACCTCGTCGGACCGCTCGCCGCCGGCGTGGCCTTCGATCTGCAGAAGAGCTACACGCTGCCCATCGGGATCGCGGTCGTGCTCTTCTGCGCGGCAGCTGCGCTCAGTCGCATGCTGCCGCCGAGCGGCACGCGGGTGCAACCGGCTCCGCCACGCGCGTGAGGCAGCTCAATAC
>JBAVOG010000009.1:0-25267 GCA_049691875.1 Burkholderiales bacterium
CGCACGTCTCTCGGAGGAAGTGCGCAAGGCGATCCCCGATGCGCAGCCGCTGCGCGTGGCCGACGTCTTGCACTGGCCGGGCGTGCTGGGCGACCCGGCGGGCGGGACGGACGACATGCGGCAGGCGGTACTGGCGCTGATGGCAGATGCGCTTGCGGAGCTCGCACAGAGCCGCGCCCGCGAGGGCGATAAGCTCGCAACGATGATCAAGGAACGCGTTGCGGGAATCCGCGCGCGGCTAACCGAGATCGCGCCCCTGGTCCCGCAGGCGATCGCGGCGTACGAGGAGAAACTGGTCGCCAAGCTGCGCGAGGTTCTCGAGACAGCGGACGAAGAGCGCATTCGCCAGGAGATCGCGGTGTTCGGCGTGCGCATCGACGTGGCCGAGGAGCTGTCGCGTCTCGCCGCCCACCTCGACGAAGTGGATCGCGCCATCGAGAAGGGTGGTGCTGTCGGCAAGCGCCTCGACTTTCTCATGCAGGAGCTGAATCGGGAGGCGAACACCCTGGGATCGAAATCGGTGTCGCGCGAACTGTCCGCGGCGGCACTCGACTTCAAGCTGATGATCGAGCAGATGCGCGAACAGGTGCAGAACATCGAGTGAGGGCGGGAACGATGCAAGGCCTACTCTTTATCGTCTCTGCGCCCTCCGGCGCCGGCAAATCCACGCTCGTCAATGCGGCGATCGCGGAAGACACGAGACTGGTGCTTTCGATCTCCTACACCACGCGCGCGCCGCGACCGGGCGAGCAGAACGGGCGCGAATACCATTTTGTCGACCGGACGACGTTCGTTCGAATGGTCGAGGCGGGCGAATTCCTGGAAAGCGCGGAGGTGCACGGCAATCTCTACGCGACGTCGCAGAAACAGATCGCCGGCGCGCTCGACTCCGGCCACGATGTGGTGCTCGAAATCGACTGGCAGGGGGCCGAGCAGGTGCGCCGCGCGTTTCCCGATGCCGTGGGAATCTTCATCCTGCCGCCGTCGATGGACGAGTTGCGCAGACGCCTGGTCAGCCGCGGCCAGGATCGGGAGACGGTCATCCAGCAACGGCTGGCTGCGGCCGCAGATGAGATCAGCCATGCGGCGGAGTTCGATTATGCTATAATTAACAATAACTTCGATGAAGCGAAACGTGATTTCGCAGCAGTCGTACGCGCCGCGCGTCTGCGCCTCTCCCGGCAGTGCGCGCTTCACCCGGAAATCTTCGAACTGAGAGAATAGGATCTGCCATGGCCCGCATCACCGTCGACGACTGCCTCAAGAGAATTCCCAACCGTTTCCAGCTCACGCTCGCCGCGACATATCGCGCGCGTCAGCTTGCCCAGGGTGGCTCGCCAATGATCGAGACGTCCCGGGACAAGGTGACCGTGATCGCGCTGCGCGAGCTCGCCGCCGGCAAGGTCGGACTGGAGATGCTCAATCGCGTCAATGTGAGTTGAACACCCGCCCCGTTCATGAACGCGTTCTGGTGAGCCGGCACCGGCCGGGCACACCGACGCACGGAACGGGGCCGTTTATCCGGAAGTCACCATGAGCGCGCTGGCCGAACCGCTCGCCGAGCTCAAGTCATCGGTAGCGAGCTACCTCAAGCCGGCCGACATCACCCGGCTCGAGGAGGCCTACCACTTCAGCAACCGAGCTCATCACGGCCAGTTCCGGAAAAGCGGCGAGCCCTACATCCACCACCCGGTGGCGGTCGCCGAGATCCTCTCCCACTGGCATCTCGACCCGCAGACCCTGGTCGCAGCGCTCCTGCACGACGTGCTCGAGGACACCGATGTCGTCAAGGACGACATCAGCGAGCGCTTCGGCAAGCCGGTCGCGGACCTCGTGGACGGCGTTTCCAAGCTCGATCGCATCGAATTCCAGACCGCGCTCGACGCGCAGGCCGAGAATTTCCGCAAGATGTTTCTTGCGATGGCGCGCGACGTACGCGTCATCCTGATCAAGCTCGCCGACCGCCTGCACAACATGCGAACGCTCGAGGCCGTGTCGGCCGCGCAGCGCAAGCGCGTCGCACGCGAGACGCTCGAGATCTACGCACCGATCGCGAACCGCCTCGGGCTCGACGCGCTCTACCGAGAGCTGCAGGAGCTCGGCTTCAAGTACATCTACCCGCTCCGTTATGCGACGTTGGCGAAGGCCGTCAAGGCCGCGCGCGGCAATCGCCGCGAAGTTGTCGGGAAGGTCGTGGACTCGATCCGGCAAAAGCTCGCCGAATCGGGCATCGAGGCGACGGTGACCGGCCGCGAAAAGCACATCTTCTCGATCTACAAGAAGATGGTGGAGAAGCATCTCACGTTCTCCGAGGTGCTGGATATCTATGGATACCGGGTGGTGGTAAACGACGTGCCGTCCTGCTACCTCGCCATCGGCGCGCTGCACGCCCTCTACAAACCGGTACCCGGCAAGTTCAAGGACTATGTCGCGATCCGGAAGGCGAACGGCTACCAGTCGCTGCACACCTCGCTGATCGGTCCCTTCGGCACGCCGCTCGAGGTGCAGGTGCGCACCTGGGACATGCATCGCATCGCCGAGACCGGCGTCGCATCGCACTGGGTCTACAAGGACGACCAGGGGACCCTTTTCGAGGTCCAGCAGCGCACGCACCGCTGGCTCCAGTCGCTCGTCGAGATCCAGAACGCGAGCGGCGACCCGGCCGAGTTTCTCGAGCACATCAAGGTGGACCTCTTCCCGGACGAGGTCTACGTGTTCACTCCCATGGGGGAGATAAAGTCCCTGCCGCGCGGCGCGACGTCCGTGGATTTCGCCTATGCAGTGCACACGGACATCGGCAACAAATGCGTGGCCGCAAAGGTGAACTACGAGCTGGTCCCGTTGCGCACCGAGCTCAAGAATGGCGACCAGGTCGAGGTCATCACGGCCACCCATGCGAATCCGAACCCGGCATGGCTCTCCTACGTCAAGACGAGCAAGGCACGCTCGCAAATCCGGCACTTCCTGAAGACCATGCAATTCGAGGAATCCTCGGCGCTCGGCGAGCGGCTCCTCAATCAGGCGCTGCGCGGTCTCGACGCCGAACCGAGCGTGATCGAGCCGGAGCGCTGGGAGCGGCTCGTGCGCGAGACGAGCGCGCGCTCGCGCCAGGAGATCCTGGCCGACATCGGGCTCGGCAAGCGACTGCCGGCGATCGTCGCGCGCGAGTTGCTCATCACCCCCGGCACCGAATCCTCGGACGAGTACCGTCCCGGCGGCTCGATCGTCATTCGCGGTTCCGAGGGGATGGCAGTGCAGTTCGCAAAATGCTGCCGCCCGATACCGGGCGACCCGATCGTGGGTTTCATCAAGAAAGGCCAGGGCCTGGTCGTGCATTCCCATGATTGCCCCACCGCGGCAAAATCGCGGTCCGACCCCGAAAAGTGGATCGACGTGGAATGGGCAACGGACACCGCGAAAATGTACGACGTCGGGATCCGGGTCACGGCAGCGAACCAGCGCGGAGTGCTCGCCAAGGTGGCGGCCGCGATTGCCGAAGCCGGATCCAATATCGACAATGTCAACATGGATGAAGAGCGCGGTATGTACACGACGATGCAGTTCACCATCCAGGTCGGGAACCGCCAACACCTGGCGCGCGTGATGCGGAACGTCCGGCGGGTTCCCGATGTCGTACGGATCTCGCGCCAAAGGGACTGATCGCGATTTCTGGTTTCGTGGGCGGAACGGGATGCTTACGGATCGGAATGAACCGCCGCGTACGTGCGCATGAACCCGCATTTACTGATGTACTGGCAACAAGGAGAGGCACCATGAAGCCGTGGACCGCAATACTGGCCGTCTGCGCAATACTGCTGGCGGGCTGCGCCGCCACCGTCGGACACAGGGTACACACCGGGATGACCGAAGCGGAAGTTCGTCGCATCGGCGGCACGCCCGCGCGCGAGCAGAAGCTGCCCAGCGGCGAGACTGCCTGGGATTACACCTTGCAACCCACCGGCTATTTCACCTGGCGCGTTGTGATTGGGCGCGACGGGCGCGTCCAGGACGTTCGCAATCTGACGACATTCGAAAACTCGCAAAAGATCGCCCCGGGAATGACGGAGGCGGAAGTCGAGGCGATAATGGGCCCGACGTTCATCCGCGAAGCGTACTGGACGGGAAATTACTCGATCGGGTACCGCTACATGGACGACGCCACGTTCATGATGCTTACGGTGCTCATGAGCAAGTCGGCAAAGGTGACCGGTACCATATGGCAGCCGGACGGGGCACAGTACGATGCGGTCTCCGGGGGGGGGCTGAAATAGCCCGGCAGGACGCGCCAGACGAGCGACGTTCGGCCTGACGGGCAACGGGAGGGCGAGATGAAGGTTCGCGCGAACGGTATCGAGGTCAGCTATTCGGCGGAGGGGGATGGGCCATGGATTACCATGAGCCACTCGCTCGCGTGCAATCTCCACATGTGGGACGAACAGGCCGCCGTGCTGGCCAAGCACTTCAAGGTGCTTCGTTTCGATACTCGCGGTCACGGTGCAAGTGATGCACCGAAAGGCGCCTACACGCTCGATGGACTCGCCGACGATCTCAAGGGCCTGCTCGACGCGCTGGGCGTCAAGGAGACCCATTACGTCGGCTTGTCGCTGGGCGGGATGATCGGTCAGACTTTCGCCCTCAAGTATCCCGGAACCCTGAAGACCCTGGTCCTCGCCGATACGACAAGCCGTTATCCCGCGGAGGCCGGACCGCTCTGGGCCGAGCGCATCAAGGTCGCCGAGTCGAAGGGCATGGAACCGCTGGTGCAGCCGACGCTGGAGCGCTGGTTCACCGAACCGTTCCGGAGCGCGAATCCGGGCAAGGCCAAGCGGATCGGAGACATGATCCGCACGACACCGGTGGCGGGCTATGTCGGCTGCTCGCACGCGATCCCGAAGATAAACCTCACGGCGAGCCTCGGAGAGATCGACGTTCCCGGGCTCGTCATCGTCGGCGAGCAGGACATGGGTACACCGGTCGCCATGGCCCGCGAGATACACGAGAATTATCCGGGATCGGAGCTGGTCATCATTCCGTCGGCTGCGCATTTGGCGAATGTGGAGCAGCCGGAGGCGTTCAACGCCGCGCTCGCGGATTTTCTCGCCAAGCATCGTTGAACGGCATTTCAGGATCTCCCGTGCCTGGCCTGACCGGACGCCACGCGGTCGTGACTGGAGGCGGCAGAGGCATAGGCGCGGCGATTGCGGAAGCGCTCGCGCAGGCGGGCGCAACGGTCACGCTGGTCGGGCGTGATCGCGCGCGTCTCGAAGCAAAGGCGGAAGAGATCGATCGCCATGCGTCCTGCGATGTAGCGGTTTGCGATGTCGGTGACGAGCGCTCCGTTGCGGACGCGTTCGCGCGGACTCTCGCACGGCACGCGAGTATCGATATCCTGGTGAACAATGCGGGCCAGGCGGAAAGCGCGCCGTTCGCAAAGACCGATCACGCACTCTGGCAGAGAATGCTCGCCGTGAACCTCACCGGTACGTTTCTCTGCACCCGCGTGGCCATTCCAGGAATGATCAAGCAGGCCTGGGGTCGGATCGTGAACGTTGCCAGCACGGCAGGGCTCGTGGGCTACCCCTACGTGACGGCGTACTGCGCCGCCAAGCACGGCGTCATCGGTCTCACCCGATCGCTTGCGCTGGAGGCGGCGCGGACGGGTGTGACGGTGAATGCGGTCTGCCCGGGTTATACCGAGACCGGTATCGTCAAGGACGCGGTCACCAACATTAGGCAGAAGACGGGCAAGTCGGAAGCCGAGGCGCGCGCTGCACTGGTGCGCCACAACCCGCAGGGGCGAATGATCCAGCCCGGCGAGGTGGCGAACGCGGTGCTCTGGCTCTGCCTGCCGGGCGCAGAGTCGGTGACAGGACAGGCCATAAACATCGCCGGCGGAGAGGTCATGTGATGCCGCGAGAAAAGGAGCCGCACATGTCGTACACCGCGCACGTCGACACCTTCGCGCGCGACAATCTGCCTCCGCCGGATCGGATGCCCGAGTTCATCTTCGAGCGGCCGGAAGTGCGTTATCCAAAGCGCATGAACTGCGCGGCCGAGCTGCTGGACGGAATGGTCGCCCGTGGGCACGGCGATCGGCCGGTCATCCATACGCTGGTCGACGGTCAGAAGTACCACGGCTCGTACCGGCAGCTGCTCGCTCGCGCGAACCAGATCGCGCACGTGCTGGCCGAGGACCTGATGCTCGTTCCCGGCAGCCGAGTGCTGTTGCGCGGCCCGAACAATCCGATGATGGCAGCCTGTTGGTTCGGCATCATCAAGGCCGGGTGCGTGGCGGTGGCCACGATGCCGCTGTTGCGCGCCAAGGAACTCAAGCAGATCATCGACAAGGCACGTTGCTCGGTCGCGCTCTGCGACGTTCGGCTGGACGACGACATGCAGATCGCCCAGGCCCAGTGCCCCGAGATCAAGCAGGTCCTGTATTTCAACGACGGCGCACCGGGATCCCTCGAAGACGCACTCGCGCTCAAGCCGCAAACGTTCGACAACGTCGACACGGCCGCCGACGATGTGGCACTCATCGCATTCACGTCGGGAACGACCGGACAGCCGAAGGGTTGCGTCCACTTTCACCGGGACGTCATGGCGATGTGCGACCTCTTCCCGCGTTCGTGCCTCAAGGCCGGCCCGGACGACATCTTTTGCGGGACGCCTCCCCTGGCATTCACGTTCGGGCTGGGGGGCATGCTGTGCTTCCCGATGCGCGCCGGCGCCTCCACGGTCCTGATCGAGAAGCTCACGCCCGAGGATCTGCTCCAAGCGATCCAGGCTTTTCACGCGACGGTTTGCTTCACCGCACCGACCTTCTACCGGCAGATGGCAGAGCTCGCCCCGAAATACGATATTTCCAGCCTGAGAAAGTGCGTGTCCGCCGGGGAGGCCTTGCCCGACCCGACCCGCCAGGCCTTCAAGGCGGCGACCGGGATCGAGATCCTCGACGGGCTCGGCTCGACCGAGATGATTCACATCTTCATCTCCCACACCGAGAAACGCGTGCGGCAGGGCGCCACGGGCTACGCCATCGCCGGATATCACGCCACCGTGCTCGATGACGAGGGAAAGCCCTGCGCGCCGGGCGTCGTCGGCCGCCTGGCCGTGAAGGGGCCGACCGGATGCAAGTACCTCGCCGACGAGCGCCAGACCACGTATGTGCAGTACGGCTGGAACGTGACCGGCGACGCCTATTCCATGGACAAGGACGGCTATTTCTATTATCAGGCCCGCACCGACGACATGATCATCTCGGCCGGTTACAACATCGCCGGTCCGGAAGTCGAGACTGCGCTGCTGACTCACGACGCAGTCGCCGAGTGTGGGGTCGTCGGGGTCCCCGACGCCGCGCGAGGAATGATCGTGAAGGCCTACGTCGTGCTCAAACCCGGACAGCGCGGCGATGCCGCGATGGCCAAGGCCCTGCAAGACCATGTCAAGGCGGCGATAGCACCCTACAAATATCCCCGCGCAGTGGAATTCGTCGACGTCCTGCCGCGCACCGAGACCGGCAAGCTGCAGCGCTTCAAGCTGCGCGCCACCGCGTCGCAGGGCGCGGCGAAATCCTGAGCGCCGCCGGCACGTCTATTTCCGGTCGTCACGCCCGCGCCCTTTGCGTGCGGTCCAGCGCTCGGCGAGCACCGGTGCGCGTCCGGGCGTGCTCCACGGGCAGACCGCAATGCAGATCCCGCAGCCGTAGGTTTCATTGAAGTAGGGAATGCATCGGTCGAAATCCACGTACCACTTCTCCACGCCCCGCACCAGCTGCTTGACCGGCGAGATCGCGTCGGGCGGACAGGCGTCGATGCACACCTGGCAGCGCGTGCAGAAGTCATCTGCGCCGAACAAGTCGGGCTGATCCGCGACGATCGGGAGCTCGGTCGTGACGGCGGCGAGACGGAACGACGACCCGAAGGTCCGGTTGATCAGGGAGCCGTGCTTCCCCAGTTCGCCCAAGCCGCAAGCCATCGCCGCGGGCACCATGCTCAGCGCCCCGGCCCACGGGCCCTGGTGCGGGTCGGCGGCGTAACCCTGCCCGCGGATGAAATTCGCGACGCGCATCGCGACGCGCGCGCCGCGGTTGTACTGCTCGCCCACTTCCACCTGCGCAGTGGGATTCTCGGCAGTCGACGGCTGATGGGAAAGCAGCGCATGGTCCATCGACACACCGAGCACGATGACCCATGGCAGGCTGATCGCATAGCCTTCGTACACCCACAACGGATCCATCCGCGCAATGCCGACGAGATCGGCCTCGTTCGCGAGCGCGAACGCCTTGACGGCGGCCGTCCATTCCGCGGTGGAGCGGCTGACGCGCTCCGCGGCGATCGGATCGGGCTTGCGTGGCCCTCGATCGCCCTTCGCATAGGCCTTGTGAAATGCCGGCACGGCATTGAAGCGCGCCACGATGTGCTCCTGCATCGCGCCATGCGCCTCCCGCTCCGGTCGATGCCAGAATATCGGTGTCGGCATTCGCTCGGCCGGCTCACCCACTCCGTTTACGGTATTGCCGGAGATGGCGGGACGCAGCGCAAGAAAGGCCGGGTCGGGCCGAAAGGTACCGCGCACCTTGCGCGTCATTCCGTATCACCTCCCGATGTCGAATTTCAGAATCCTGCCGTGCGTAGAATAGCGCATGGCGATTCGCGTCGATGCGCGGATTCGTCGCCGAGGAGAATTGCGATGAAGGTCTATCAGCTCCAGGATGAATGGTCGATCGACAACCTGCGGCGCGTGGAGCGCCCCGATCCGACGCCCGCGCCTGGCCAGGTGCTGATCAAGCTGCGCGCCGCATCGCTCAATTTTCGCGATCTCTTCGTGCTCAAACGAGGCTACGGTCCTTCGACGGGAACACTGCCGCTCGTTCCCGTATCGGACGGAGTCGGAGAGGTGGTTGGCATCGGCGCGGGAGTCACGCGGGTCGGCCTCGGAGACCGGGTCTGCCCGATGTTCTTTCCCGAATGGTTCGGTGGTCCGCCACGCGCCGCGCAGCTCGCAGCAATTCTGGGCGGACCGCTCGACGGCGCCATGCAGGGGCTAATGGCGATCGACGCGCGCAGCGTTTCGCGCGTACCGGGACATCTCTCCGACGAGGCGGCCGCCACCCTGCCCTGCGCCGCACTCACCGCCTGGAGAGCGCTCGTCACCGAAGGGCGCATCAAGGCAGGCGACAAGGTACTCGTGCAGGGGTCGGGCGGCGTGTCGCTCTTCGCGCTGCAGTTCGCTAAGCTCGCCGGCGCCTACGTGATCGCGACCTCATCGAGCGATGCGAAGCTCGAGCGCGTTGGCGCGCTGGGCGCGGATGCGCTCATCAACTATCGCAAGACACCGGGGTGGGGGAAGGTTGCGCGCGAGCTTTCCGGAGGCGAAGGCGTCGATCATGTCGTCGAGGTGGGCGGCGAGCAGACGCTCGAGCAATCCTTGCGTGCCGTACGCGTAGGTGGGACGCTGAGCATGATCGGCGTGCTCTCCGGCGGCAAGATGGACGTTCGCCTCGGCCCGATCGTCACGCGCGCCGTGCGGATGCAAGGGGTCACCGTCGGCAGCCGCGGGGACTTCGAGGCAATGGCGCGCGCCATCGACCAACATCGCCTGCAACCGGTCGTCGACCGCGTTTTCGTATTCGACGAGCTGCGCCCGGCGCTCGACTACCTCGCCAGCGGCGCGCAGTTCGGGAAGATCTGTATTCGTCACGGCTAGATTGGCGCGCGCTAAGCATTGAGCACGCCGCTCTTCGTGGCTTGACTACCGATTCTGCTGTTGGAGAACTTTCGGAAGCGGGGCAGCGGCCATGCCCGGCCGCTGTCCCGAGAGGCGCCGGTGCAGTTGCATGCGCTGAGAAGCGCGATAGGTTTTCAGGCGCATGCACGATGAGTGCGTCGCCACCGAGTAAGCGGGCTTGCGGCGGTCGATTTGTGCCGCAGTCGTCGGTGGCGGGTGGTTTGTTGCGCCCAGTCGTGTTTTGACTGGGCGCAGCAAACCGGGTCCCCGACCCGAGGACGCGATTTGCGGCACCATGAGACCGTCGCAAGCCCGCTTACTCGGCGCGCTCAGCCTCGCTTCACCTTCCATCCTCCACCGCATGTCTACCGCGGCTTGAGCAAGCGTTTCACTGGACTCGACATCACTACCCGTGCTTCGCGTGCGTAAGCCTCGTGGTTCTCTTCGATGTCGTCGAGCTTGTAGAGGTAGTTCACCATTAGGCCGCAGGACTGCTTGATGCCGCGCGGTGAAGTGTCGGACAGCCAGTTGATGCGCTCGAGGCGGGCACCGTTGCCGAGATGGAAGCGCGCGACCGGGTCGATGAGCGGCGCGCCCTCCTGATCGCTTTCCTTCACGTCCACGAGGTAGCGCGCGCAGAGATTCAGCAGAATCGGTTCCAGCGTGACCGCGGCTTCCACTTCCTCGGTCAGATTGCGTTTCAGGAGATCACTCAGCGCTTCGTATGGATCGGTGGTGATCGCGACGCTGCAAACCCGGTCGGCGTCTGCGTTGGCGAGCAAACCGGGTCGCCGCGCCTTGATCTCGCCTTCCAGCCAGCGCCGAAAACCCGGCACTGGGGAGAGGGTGGCGAAAGACTTCAGCTTCGGGAATTCAACGAGCAGCTGCTCGACGACGCGCTTGATGAGAAAACCGCCGAAAGAGACGCCACGCAGGCCGGCCTGGGTATTCGAGATCGAGTAGAAAATCGCCGCTTGCGCCGCACCGGACTCGAGAATCGGCGCCGATTCGTCGAGCAGAGACTGGACGTTCGTCGCGATGTCGCGAGTCAACGCGATCTCGACGAAGATCAGCGGCTCGCCCGGCATCCGTGGGTGGAAGAACGCGTAGCAGCGCCGATCGGAGTCGAGCCGATTGCGCAGGTCGCCCCAGCCACGGATCTCGTGCACCGCCTCGTAAGCGATCAGCTTCTCGAGCAGCGCGGCGGGCGATGCCCAGGAGATGCGCGTGAGCTCGAGATTGCCCACGTCGAACCAGCTGCCGAGCAACGAGTAGAGCTCTTCCTCGAGAACCTCGAGTTCCGGCGCATCGCCCACGTAGCGCAACGCATCGGTGCGCAAGTCGACGAGAAATTTCACCCCGTCCGGGAGCAGATTGAACTGCTTGAGGACCCTGATCCGCGGCGAGCCGAGAGCCAGCCGCAGCCTCGATTCGGCGTTGCGTCGACCCGGTCCGGGGGCGGTATGAAGGTAGTCCTGAATCGCGCGAGCCACGGCGCGCTCGTCGGGCCCGAATTCGTTGGCCAGCACCTGCTGAAAGCGGACGCGGCCCGCGTCCGTAAATCCCTGGTAGTTGGTCGCCAGCCACTGCACGCGGCCGCGCGCCGAGGCCTCACCGCCGGTCTCGGCCAGACATTCGCGAAATGTGTCCCGCAATTGCTCGTGCTCCGTAGGGCCCAGATCCCTGAGCGCCGCCCGTTCTGGCCGGGCGGCGTTCTTCAGCCATTTCCAGAGCGCGCGCACCGGTCCCGGTCGGCCGGTCGGCGCAGCGGTGGATCCTGACACCCGCGTGTCCAATGCAGTCCCCGTTCGAGACAATTGTTCAGTCATAGACAAGCAATCCCCTTGCCAAGTCGAGAAGCGATACCAGCGCGAGCGGCAAGATTAGCAAACTCCCGTCGCAAGACGCCTGGCAAGCGAGACCCTGGGCGCGCTACGCATCGGTCTCCAGCGAATCGTGGGTCGACGGCCGTGGCGCGGGGTCGCGGCGCCGGTCCTCCGCCTTGGCGCGTTCCACGAGCAGGTAGAGCTGCTGCTTTCCCGAGAGGTACTGCTTGGGCCACGCCACCCCGTGAAAGCCGTGGTCGGCCGCGGCATGGAGCGTGAAATAGGGATCGGCGAGATGCGGGCGGGCGAGCGCCGCGAGGTCGGCGCGCCCTGAGGCGACGATCGTGTTCACCTGGTCGGCGGACGTGATCGCCCCGACCGCCATCGTGGCAATGCCGGCTTCGTTGCGAATCTGCTCGGCGAACACCAGCTGATACATTCGCCCGTACACCGGTTTCGACGCCGGGTCGGTCTGACCCGTGGAAACGTCGATCAGGTCGCATCCGTGCGATTTGAAGGCCTTGGCGATCTCCACTGCGTCGACACCGGTGACGCCGTCCGGAATCCAGTCGGTCGCCGAGATGCGCACCGACATCGGTTTCTCCTTCGGCCACACCGCCCGACAGGCATCGAACACCTCGAGCGGAAACCGCAACCGGTTCGCCAGCGACCCGCCATACTTGTCGGTACGTCGATTCGTGACCGGCGAGATGAACGATGCGTGCAGGTACCCATGCGCCATGTGCAGCTCGAGCATGTCGAATCCGCACTCGATCCCCATGCGCACCGCGGCGACGTACTGGTCGCGCACGCGCTCCATGTCCGCGCGCGACATTTCGCGCGGCACCTGGCTCTCGCCCGGGAAGTAGGGTATCGGCGAGGCCGACACGATCGGCCAGTTGCCGTTGCGCAGCGGCTTGTCCATCGCCTCCCACATGAGCTGGGTCGAACCCTTGCGCCCGGCGTGGCCGAGCTGCAGGGCAATCCTCGCATCCGTGTAGACGTGCACGAAATCGACGATCCGCTTCCATGCCAGAACGTGCTCCGCTTTGTACATGCCCGTGCAACCGGGTGTGATGCGCGCGTCCGGCGCCACGCAGGTCATCTCAGTGAACAGGAGACCAGCGCCCCCTACCGCGCGCGCGCCGTAGTGCACGAAGTGCCAGTCGGTCGGGGTGCCGTCCACCGCGCAGTACTGGCACATCGGCGAGACGACCACGCGATTGGCGAGCTGCATCTCCCTGAGATGAAAGGGAGCAAACATCGGCGGCGCGGTGAAGTCCTTCGGGACCCGCGCGCCTTCGCTCTCGGCCACATGCCGCACCCACCAGCGATCGAGGTCCTGCACCACCGACGCATCGCGCATGCGAAGGTTCTCGTAGGTCACGGCCTTCGCGCGCGACATCAGCGCGAAATTGAACTGGATCGGCTCCATGTGCCAGAACCGGTGCACGTTCTCGAAGAACACCAGGCTCGTGTTGGCGGAATGAGTGATCCGGTCCGCCTCGGCGTGGCGCTCCTCCTCGTAGGTCCGTAGAGCCCCCTTTATGCTGCGCCGATGGCGGGTGACGGCGTGGTGCAGCGCAATGGCATCCTCGAGCGCGAGCTTGGTCCCCGACCCGATGGACCAATGCGCGGAGTGCGCGGCGTCGCCGAGCAGCACCACGTTCTCGTGGCTCCACCGGGCGCAGCGTACGGCCGGGAAGTTCCGCCAGAATGAGCGGTTGGTCTGGATCTCCCCGCCTACGATCTCCTCGTCGAAGAGCTTCCTCACATAGGCCACTGTGGCGCGTTCGTCCTGCACGCCGATGCCGGACTTCGAAAACGCTTCGCCGGTCGTCTCGACGATTAGGGTGCACTCGCCCCGAGTGAACATATAGGCGTGCAGATTCCAGATTCCGTCCTCGTTCTCCCGGAAGCTGTACGTGAACCCCGGCAGCAACGCCTTTGCGCCCAGCCACACGAACTTGTTCGGCCGCCAGTCGATGGACGGCCGGAAGTGATCCTTCCAGTTCTCGCGGATCACGCTGTTGATCCCGTCCGCCGCAACGACAAGATCCGCGTTCAGGTAGGGGTCGATGCTGGAGATCTCGGTCTGATACCGGACGTCGATGCCGAGCTGGGCCGCGCGTCGTTGGAGAATCTCGAGGAGCGTGAGCCGCTTCAGCCCTGAAAAACCGTGCCCCGAGGACTTCAACACCGAGCCCTTGTAGTGCACGTAGATGTCGTCCCAGTAGGCGAAGCTCGCCGCGATATCGTGGTAGGTCGGCTCGTCGGCAGACTTGAGGTTGCCGAGCGTCTCGTCGGAAAGCACGATGCCGAAACCGAACGTATCGTCGGGCAGGTTGCGCTCGTACACCGTCACGGCTGCCTGCGGAAAGCTCTTCTTGTGCAGGATTGCGTAGTAGAGTCCGGCCGGCCCGGCGCCGATGACGTTCAGCTTCATGTTCGATCCCCTACTGCTGTTGTTGCTCGCTCTGCAAGCGGCGCTCGAGTTCCTTCGCGAGAACCCCCTTCATCACTTTCCTCGTGGCGGTCATCGGCATCGCGTCGATGATCTCGAGCCGCTCGGGCCACTTGATCTTGCTGATCGCGTGCTTCGCGAGCCACTCGCGCATCGCCTCGAACCCGAATGTCTGACCGTCGCGCAGCGTGACAAAGCAGCAGGCGCGCTCGCCCAGAACCGGGTCGGGCATCGGTATGATCGCGCACGTTTCCACGGCGCGATGCGAAACCATCAGATGCTCGATGTCGATCGGATTGAACTTCACACCCCCGCGATTGATGATCTCCTTGGTGCGACCCGCGATCTGCAGGTTCCCCCGGGCATCGAACGAAGCGAGATCGCCGGTCCGGAACCAGCCGTCCGCGGTGAATGCGGCAGCAGTGGCCTGCGGATTGTCGAGGTAGCCGGCGAACAGCGAGCAGCCGCGCATCTCCAGCTCACCGATATCGCCCGGCGGCGCACGGGATCCGTCTTCGCGCACGATGCGCAACTCGTTGCCGGGCGCGGGTCGCCCTGCGGTCCGGGTGCGCACGTCACTCGAATCCTCCAGTCGCGTGAATGCGCCGCCCTGCAATTCGGTCATGCCCCAGAGTTGCAGCACCTTGCCGCGGCCGAGCGCCGCCTCGATCGTGGCGGCAAGCTCGGGTGGCACGGCCGAGCCCGACAGGATCGCGACGCGGACCGAAGAGAGATCCATGCCCGCAAGGAGTCCCGCATTCAGGCAACCCGCCATATGAGCCGGGCCCGCATAGATGACGCTCGGTCGCGCCCGCTGCAGCGCGCCGGCAAACTCCTGCGGAGCAAATGCCGGCAGCAATACCGAGGTGGCCCCGCCGCAAAGCGCCACACTCAACGCGGAGAGGCCGTACAGATGCGTGAACGGCGCCGCACAGAGCACCGAATCCGCAGAGCTCACGGCGAGCTCCCGTGCCACCAGGCGAAAATTCGCGAGATAGGTGCAGGACGGGTGCGGGACACCCTTCGGCGCGGCGGTGGTGCCGGAGGTGTAGAGCAGCACGAACGGATCGGCCGCGGTGACCGTCACGGGCCTCGGATCGGTGTCGTTCCTTTCCGCATCGGCGATGAGTTCGTCGAATGCGACTGCTCCCGGCGGCGGCGCACCGACCGCGATCACGTGCGCAAGACTTGGCAACTTGCTCTTCAGGTTCAGTGCCAATGTCGCTGCGTTGTAGTCCTTCTGCTGCGCGACGCAGATCATTCCAACCGCTCCGCTGTGTCCGAGCAGCATCTCGATCTCGGCGCCCCGGTACGGCATGTGGAGAGTCTGGATGACTGCGCCTCGCGACGCGAGCCCGAGGTATGCGACGACGAACTCGAGCGTATTGGGCAGCTGCACCGCCACGACATCTCCCTTGGCGATGCCCAGGCGGTCGATGCCACGCGCGAACGCGCGCACGAGTCGGGTGAGCTCGGCAAAGGTCACCGTGCGCGCGTCCTGCACGACCGCCGCCTGGTCTGGCGTCGCGCGAGTTGCACGCACCAGCCAATCGCCGATCAGCTCGTCGGTCCACCAGCCTTGCGCCCGGTAAAAGGTGGCTCGCTCCGGCGGGAAGTCGATGCGGAGAGTCATCCGGTCGGTCCGTGGAGATCCTGGGTGCGGCGCGCAAGGGTCACGCGCCAATGGCCACGCGTGAAGGATTTCGACGAGGATTGTAACCCCGACCCGAAATCGTTGAAATCCCGAACAATTCCGCCGCCTCTTGCTTACCCGACCCAAGCGGGACCGCGACCGCCTCGAATCGGCTACCCTCGCTGCCTGGAAGAGACCAGGGAGGAGACGAAGAATGAAGCTCGGTTTTCTCGGTCTGGGAATCATGGGATTGCCGATGGCATTGCGGCTGCTCGAGCATGGCCACACGGTGACCGTCTGGAACCGGACACCCGCGAAGCTCGCGAACGCGCTCGAGCACGGCGCGCGCGCCGCCGCCACACCGGCAAAAGTGGCCGAGGCCGCCGACATCGTGCTCATGAGCCTGCTCGACACGCGTGCGGTCGAAGAAATCGTGTTCGGGGCAAACGGCATTTCGGCTGCACCCGGAGCGGGAAAGGTGCTGGTCGATCACGCAAGCATTCGCCCGGACGCGACGCGCGATTTCGCAGCGCGTCTGAAGCGCGCGAACGGCATGGAGTGGATCGACGCGCCCGTATCCGGGCGCGTTCCGGGTCCTGAAGGTGGCGGCGCGTTCGCCATCATGGCCGGTGGCGATACGGCCGCTTTCGAACGCGTGCGGCCGGTTCTCGCTGCGTACGGCACGAACATCACGCACATGGGGCCGGTCGGCGCCGGGCAGATCACCAAGCTCTGCAACCAGATCATCGTGGGAACCACCCTCGCAATCGTCGCTGAGGCGGTTCGACTGGCCGAGAGCGCGGGCGTGGACGCTGGTCTGCTGCCGAAAGCGCTTGCCGGCGGCCAAGCGGACTCGCGGCCTTTCCAGACCTGGGCGCCGCGCATGGTGAACGGCTGGACCGAGCGGCTCGCCGCGGCGAATCTGTTCGTCAAGGACGTGGGCACTGCGCTCGACGTCGCCGCGGAGACCGGCACGCTGCTCCCCGTCTCGGAGCAGGTCCTCGCGCTTTATCGCGAGCTCGATGCGCGGGGTGAAGGCGAGCTGGATCCTGCCGCGATCGTGAATCTCTATCCGCGCCCAAAGGCCGCACGCAAGTAACGGAGCTCAATCGCGCTGCATGATCCCCGCGTCGAGGTCGCGTACCGCGATGCGGCCCAGCAGCGCCATCGACCGCTTGATCTCGGTGGTGAGAATCTCCAGCGCATGACGGGCGCCCTCTTCGCCAGCGGCAGCGACGCCGTAGAGCGTCGCCCGGCCGACCATCGCCGCCGTCGCACCGAGCGCGCGCGCTTTCATCGCGTGCGAGCCGCGGCGCACTCCACCGTCGATCAGTACCGCGAGCTTGTCACCCGCGGCGCGCACGACTTCCGGCAGCGCATCGAGCGGCGCCACGGTGCAATCGAGCTGACGTCCACCGTGATTGGAGACGATCACTCCGTCGGCGCCCAGCGCAACGGCCTTTTCCGTGTCTTCGGCCGTAAGCACCCCTTTCAACAGTAGCTTGCGCGGCCAGGTTTCACGCAGGCGCTGCAGGGCTTCCCAGTCGAGCGCAGAGTCGAACTGCGACGCGGCCATCGCGGCAAGTGTCTGGGTGCCGACGTTGGCGAGCGACCAGTCGGCCAGGTTCTCGATTTTCGGCACTCCGTGCGTCGCGATCTGCCACAGCCACTTCGGATGGCCGAGCAATCCGATCATGTTGGCGACGCGCGGCCGCAGCGGCACCGTGAAGCCGCTGCGTGGATCGCGCTCGCGCTTTCCGGCGACCGCAACGTCCCCGGTGATGACGAGAGCTTCGTAGTCCGCCGCGCGCGCGCGCTCGACGAGCCGCATCGTGTAGTCCCGGTCGCGCAGCACGTAGAGCTGGAACCAAAGCCGCCCGCCTGCTTCGCGTGCAACGCGCTCCAGTGACGACGTGGAGGGTGTCGCGAGCGTGAAGGGTATCCCGTAGGCCGCAGCGGCCCGCGCGAGCGCCACCTCGGCGCGCGGCCAGGCGAGCCCGGCGAGCCCGGTCGGCGAGATCGCAAGGGGAAACCGGATCGGGGTGCCGAACAGATCCACCTCGGTGTCGATCCGGGAGACATCCACGAAAACGCGCTGGTGGAACTTCCAGCGGTCGAATGCGGCACGGTTGTCGGAGAGCGCCACCTCGTCCTCGGCACCGCCGTCGATGAAGCCGAAAAGCGGATGGGGAACGTGCCGCCGCGCGAGCTGCCGCAGATCCTCGATCGAGACCACGCGCGACCAGTCGATCGTCAAATCGCCTCTCCGCTTCGCGTGGCGGCAAGCTCGACGGCGATCCGCAGGGACTCCAGCATGCTGCGCTCGTCGGCGATTCCCCTGCCCGCGATATCGAACGCGGTGCCGTGGTCGACGGAAGTCCGGATCACGGGCAATCCGACCGTCACATTCACGCCATGCTCGACGCCCAACAACTTCACCGGTCCGTGACCCTGGTCGTGGTACATCGCCACGACGATGTCGAAGTCACCGCGCCCGGCCCGGTAGAAGAGCGTGTCCGCCGGGAGTGGCCCCTCCACGTTCCAGCCACGCGCCCGGCTCGCCTCGATCGCCGGCAGGATCTTCGCCTCTTCCTCGCCACGCCCGAAGAGCCCGCCCTCGCCGGCGTGCGGATTGATCGCGCAAACGGCAATTCGTGGATGCGGGATTCCCGCGCGTGCAGCGACGGTGTGCGCGCGCTCTATGGTGCGGCCCACGATGCCCGGCTCGATGCGTTCAATCGCATCGAGCAGTCCCATGTGCGTGGTCACATGAATGACGCGCAGTCCCGGCGCGACTAGCATCAACGAGACCTCGGGCGTGCCGGTAAGGTCCGCGAGCATCTCCGTGTGGCCCGGATAGTGATGTCCGGCGAGATTCAATGCTTCCTTGTTGAGCGGCGCGGTGCAGATTGCATCCACTTCCCCGGCGACGGCAAGGGCGGTCGCCTTCTCGACGTACCGATACGCGGCCTCGCCCGCCGCCTCGGACAGCTTGCCGAATGCGAGACCCCGGGGTACAAGACCGAGGTCCATGCAGTCGACGACACCATGCTCGTAGGATCCCGACGCCGGACTCGCGACGCGCGCCACCTTCAGCGCGAGCCTGCACAGCGCGACCGCCTCCTCGAGCCGGCTGGCATCACCGATCACGAGCGGGCGACATCGCGCGTAGACATCGGCATGCGCGAGCGCCTTCGCGATCACCTCGGGACCGACGCCGGCGGCATCGCCCATGGTGATGGCAACGATCGGGCGCGCTTCCACTCGGTCTGCAGGTTCTCGTGGCATTTAAGGGGGAAACCGTGGGGCTCCGGCGCTCGGTTACGGTGGACGGCACGCGGCGGCCTTCCTGCCGCTGCAGCGGGGATTATCGCAGGCGATGCGCTTGCGCGCGTGGCCCTTGCGCGCGCTTCCCGGGGATGTCCGTTCGACAAGCGGCAGGCACGGCATTCGCGGATAATCCGGTCGGAGTTGGACATGACACATTCGTCGTTCAATCGTAAGCGCTCGCTGTTTCGACTGGCCGTGCCGCCGGAGCTCGGCACGGCCTGCATGGCGTATCTGCGAGCCGGCCCATGGAACGAGAGATCACCGGAATTTTCCCCGGTGGATCGGGAAGGCTTCGAGCCGCGCGCGGTGGGCGAGGCATTCCTCGCGCAGGGGCCGGGTTGGGACGCGCGCCGGCTGCTGGGAATGCCGGACGATCTTTACGTGTCGGACACGCTGCTCGTCTACACGTCCTGTCTCGGACGGCACAACGACGAACCCTGGGAGGGCGAGGTGTTCGTCTACTGGATCCTCGCGAGCGACGGGCTCGGCTTGCAGGTCGGCGGCGAGGTGACGCGTGCGGACCTGCCGGGCGACGTGATTGCGTTCGACCCGATGCGCCGCCACGCGGTGCTTCCGGGCGGGCGGCGCAAGCTGGGCGCGATCCGTCCGCAGGACTGGGACCGGATCTGGTGCGGCATCCATTTCGTGATGCCGCGCGGCGAGTTCGAGCGCTGGACGATGTGCCTTGCGGGGGAAGATCCGCTGGCGCGGATGCGCGCCGGTTACGGTGCGCATCAGACGGTTCTACGCTACGCGGGGGCAGGCTCTCTCGCGCCCCCCGAACAAGGGTAAGTCGCCGGCGGGGCCGGCGATCTTCTCTCTGGCAGCGCGCTAGCGCTCCTCTTCCTCGTCCTCGCCTTTCGCCTCGCTCTCGTCCTCGGTCAGCGCTTCGCGCACGCGGCTCTGGAGGAAGCTCTCGAACTCGTCGATGTCGGCGAACTGGTCGATGAAGTCCTGCAGGACCTCGATCACGGCCGCATCGTCCCAGCCGGATTCCTCCGCGGCATCCTGAACGATGGATTCGATCGATTTACTCGGCATGGCTCACACTTACAGGTGGGTGTTGAATCAGGCGATAAAAGGCTAGCACGCGAGGCAGGGCTTTACCACCCGCAGGCGCCCTGCGCCAGCGGGGGGAGGGCGATTGCTGTTTTCAGCTACGAGGGGGCAAGCCCCCTCGTGCTCCCCGAACACGGGCAAGTCGCCGGCCAGGCGGCGACTTTGTCGCTAGACAAGCGTCTTCTTCAGGAATGCGAGCGACCGCTCGTGCGCGAGCTTCGCGGATTCGGCGTTGTACGACCCGCGCTCGTCGCAGTGAAAACCGTGGCCTGCGCCCTCGTAGACGAGGATCTCGACGTCACTGCGCCCTTTGAATGCGCCGCGCGTCGCTTCCACCGCGCTCAGCGGAATATGCTCGTCTTTCGCGCCGAAGTGCATCAGGATCGGACAGATCGCGCGCGGTGCCTGGGCCAGCGAGCCGTCGATGCCTCCGCCGTAGTAGCACACTGCGGCGTCCACTCCGGCATTCGCCGCGGCAAGAAACGAGAGCCAGCCTCCCATGCAATAGCCGATCGACGCGACATTGCCGGTGCACTCGCTCCGTGAGCGAAGCGTGCTGACCGTGGCGGCGACGTCCGCAACCGCCTTCGCAATATCCGTCTGCGCCTTCATGGCACGGCCTTTGGCGATCGAATCCGGGTCGTAGCCCACCTCGAACATGGGCTGGCTGCGCCAGAAGATGTCGGGCGCGAGTACTAGGTAGCCGTCGCCGGCATAGCGTTCGGCGACCGACCGGATGTGATTGTTGACCCCGAATACTTCCTGGATGAGGACGATACCCGGTGCCTCTTTTGCAGACGGGACGGCGAGGTAGGCCTTGAACGCGCCGCCGTCGGCGGCGGGGATGTCGATGAATTTGCCAGCCATGACGTGTCTCCGCTTGAGTTGGGGTGCGATCGCGCACATAGGGCGCGGTGGCCCCGAAGATTAGCAGGCTGTCGCAAAATGCGTGGCGCTGCGGCTTCGATCAACGGGATCGGCCCACAGGACAAACCCCGGGCGCACGAACAAGGGGGACGCCCCCTTGTATATCCCCCGGAACGAACAAGGGGCAAGCCCCTTGTATATCCCCTGCGGGTATGCGCCGGGTTTTTCAACAGGCTGTTAGGGCACTCTTGGAGCGACTGCAACCCGCCGGTCCGGACGAACGGCCCGCGAATGACCGTCGTGGCGCGCCAGAAAGGTTCAGGCAGCGGCGAGGCCGTCGTCGGGCGTGCCGCGATCCTTCATCGAGGCCTTGCGCCAGCGCACCCCGCACGGTCGCTCTGGCGTACTGTTCTCGCTGCGCGCGGTCTCGACTTCCACCGCGGTCTCGCACCCGATGATCTCGCCGGTGGGAGTGATCACGACCGCGACGCACTGGTGCAGATTGAACATCAGGAAAATGCCGAGCGACTTCAGCGTCTCGCGCGAGAGCATCACCGTCACCAGCTTCTGCTCCTGGGTCGCCTTCGCGAGATCGACCACCGTGTCGCTGGCGCGGGTTGCAACGTTCATCCCCAGAAACTCGCGCACGTGCTGCGCGCCATCCTCGGTCAACCGGAAGAGATAGCGCATGCCGTACGGGCAGGCCCGGCCGGTGACCAGGTCGAGCCCGTACTGGCGAAAATCGCGTATTCTGCGAATGGCCTGCATAGGGAAAGGGTTAGCAGATCAGGATAGCGCAACCCAGACGCCCGGCCGATGCGCGCTCGCGTCCGAACGGGCACATTTCCTCACTCCGGCCCTGCTATCCGCGAAAAGCCGCGGTAAACCGGCCACCGATCGCGCGCAGCGACGCGAGAATCGTGCGTCCCACCGTCGATTCGACGACCTCCTGCGACGCGATCGCCTTCTGGGTCCTGATCAGCGCGGGTGCTTGCTTGAAGCTGTGGTAGCGCTCGAGCGCCGCCACGATATGACTCTGCAGCAACGTCAGATTCACCGGCTTGTTCACGAAGCGGAAGATGCGCGCCTCGTTGATCAGACTGATGATGAGCTCCGAGTCCGACGCTTTGGTGGTGACGATGACCAGCGTGCCCGGATGCTCCTGCTTGAGCAGCTTGAAGAGCACCGTATTGTCGACACGACGCGACTCGAGGTCCGCGACCAGCACCGCGACCTCCCGCTCGCCAAATATGCGCAGCGTTTCCTCGAGGGTCACCGCGTGCTCGACGTGCGCGAGGTCGCCCAGCATCTCGCGCGTCGCGCGGGCGAGCGCCGGATCGTCGAGCACGAGCACCGCGACATCGCTGTCGGCCTTGGTGGCCAGGCGCGGCGGCGGGCTCGCTTCGAGCGCGATCGCGATCGTCACGGCCTCCGCCATGGTGGCCATCAGTTCCTCGTGATGCCACGGCTTGTGTATGAAGCGGTAAACCTCACCTTCGTTCACCGACCCGACGATCGCAGCGAGGTCCGAATAGCCGGTGAGCAGGATGCGCACCGAATTGGGCGCTATATCCTTGATCTCGCGCAGCAGGTCGACGCCGAGCATTCCCGGCATGCGCTGATCGCTCACCACGACGTGGAATCGTTCGCGTCGAACCATTCCGAGTGCCTGCTCCGCACCGGTTGCGGTGACGACCCGGTAGGAGTCCTTGAACACGGACCGCAAGGCGTTGACGACTCGCTCCTCGTCGTCGACGAACAGCAGTGCCGGACGGCGTATTGCAGTGACCGGCGGGCCGGGCGCGGGCTCGTTTCCGCTCTTCTCCGGTTTCCGGTCGCCGAGCTGGAGTCGCAACGCCGCGGCCTTTCCCGATATCGTGCCGCCCTCGGCGATTCCGCCGTCGAGCTGCCTGCCGCCGTCGCCTTCTTCCTGAATCGGCAGCGGCTGCGAGGTCCGCCCGCGGCCCTCGAAGGCCTGCAGCAACGCGCCCGCGAACTGGCGCGCGTTGCGATAGCGATCCGTCGGATCCTTTGCCAGGCCCTTCATCAGCACCGCGTCGACCTCGCGTGGCAGCCGCGGCTCGAGGCTTGACGGGGCTGGCGGCATGTCTTCGATAATCTTCTTCATGAGCGGCGCACCGGCACCGTCGAACGGCCGCCTGCCGCTGAGGATCTCGTAGACGATGACGGCAG
This sequence comes from Burkholderiales bacterium, assembly GCA_049691875.1. Taxonomy (GTDB): domain Bacteria; phylum Pseudomonadota; class Gammaproteobacteria; order Burkholderiales; family SG8-39; genus JAABRB01. The sequence continues at coordinate 23,102 of JBAVOG010000009.1, forward strand.
CCGAATAGATGTCGCTCCGTTCGTCTGCGATTCCGCTGAACTGCTCGGGCGCCATGTAGAAGGGCGTCCCGAGGACCTCACCCAGCTTGGTGAGATGCGACGCCTCGACCCGGGCGATCCCGAAATCGCTGATCTTGGCCACGCCCATGTCGCTGATGAGCACGTTCGCAGGCTTGATGTCGCGGTGGACGACACCTTGCATGTGCGAGTACTCGAGGCCCTCGAGGACGTGGAGCAGAATCTCCGGAAACTCCTTGAGCTCCGGGCGGTAACCCGAGCGGATGTGCTCACGCAACGCACGCCCGCTCACGAGCTCCATCGCAATGAACGCGAACTCGTCGTCCTCGCCGTAGTCGTAGATTGCGACGATGTTCGGGTGGTGCAGCTTGCCGACAGCCTGCGCCTCGCGCTTGAAGCGCTCCAGCACCGCCGAGCTGTCGGCCGGGTCGAGGTCGGCCTTGCGAATCACCTTGAGCGCGACGTGGCGCTGGATGGCCGGATCGTAGCCCTTGTGCACGACGCCCATCGCTCCCTTGCCGAGCTCGCCGACGACTTCATATTTTCCAATCTTTCGGACGTTGCTCATGCGAATTGGCGTGCGCTGATCATGCAGCGGCGGCTTGTGCGGTGGATCCGGCGGGCAGGATCACGCGAAATCGTGTTCCGACACCCTGCTTCGAATCGACCTCGATCCGCCCACCGTGACTTTCAACGATCTTGTAGACGATTGATAACCCCAGCCCGGTGCCTTTCCCGACCTGCTTGGTCGTGAAAAACGGATCGAAAATCTTCGGGAGCAGGTCCTCCGGTATGCCATGCCCGTTATCGCTCACCTCGAACATCACGTGATTGTTGCCGTGCATCGCGGTACGGACGGTGATCGTTCCGCCCGCGTCAGGCGTGGCCTGCGCCGCATTGGTGACGAGATTCAGAAATACCTGGTTGATCTGCGAAGGCGAGCAGCTGATCGCCGGGATCGTCGCGAACATGGTCCGAACAGTCTTGGTCTTGAGCTGGTTGCCGGCAATCTTGAGCGCGCTCTGGACACCCTCGTTCAGATCGAATTGTGCCATCTTGCTGCGATCGAGCCGCGCGAAGTCCTTCAGATTCGTCACGAGCTCGGATATCTGCCCGATCCCATGCAGCCCGTCCTTCACGAGCGTGTCGAGCTCGGTGAGCATGCCACGGCGCTTGGCTTCCCCCATCATCCCGGAAACGCGCTGGAACTGCGCCGACAGCTCCGCTTCGGATGTCGAGCTCGACTGCAGCAGTTCGAGCAGGCGGTCGGTGGCTTCGGCCAGCTCCGCGATCTCCGGCATGCGGTTGTTGACGGTATCGAGGCTCGACTTCACGTAGGCGAGCGGTGTGTTCACCTCGTGCGCGACGCCCGCCACCATCTGCCCGAGCGACGACATCTTCTCGCTCTGGATGAGCAGCACCTCCTGCTCCTTCACCTGTCGCAGCGCGTCGGACAGTTCGCGCGTGCGCTCGGCCACGCGGTGCTCGAGGGTCTCGTTCGCGTCGCGCAACTCGAGATTGATACGGTTGATGACCGCGGAGCTATGCATCAGGCGCCATCCGAGGTAGGCGGCAAGGACCAGCAGCAGACCCGAATACACAAGCAGGTAGAGCCGGTAGCGCTCGGACTCGTCGACCGCGTTGCCGAACTCGTGCTCGAACGCCTTCGTGAGGGTATCCAGACGCGGTCCGGTCGACGCGAGCAATGCGGCGCGAAATAGTTCGTCTTCGGCACGGCGCTCGCTGATGACCTGGCGTGCGGCCACCAAGAGTTCTTCCAGCAATCCGCGCTCTGGGTCGGGGATGCCGATCGAGGCGAGGCGCGCGATGGCCGCCTCTGCGTTCGCGCTCGTCGTCGGCCCGGGTTGTGCGGCATATGCAAGCGTCGCGGAAGTCGCGCGCTCCGCATCGCGTTCGACGGAAGCAGATAGCGCATCGCGCGCACCCGAGCGTGCGCGCGCAGCGCGCCCGAGCGCATCTGCACGCTGGGCGAGCCGCTCGAGCGACGCGCGATACGCACGATTGGCGGCCAGGAAACCGTCCATCGCGTGCGCCTTGCCCTCGAATGCGTCGCGCAAGGCGGAAAGGCTCTGCGCCGACAGCAACCCACCGAGCTGGTACGAGCGCTGCGCGAGCTGCGCCTGCAGC
>JBAVOG010000010.1:0-3197 GCA_049691875.1 Burkholderiales bacterium
ACCATGTCCTGTCGCGCGGCGGTGGCCGCGGCCAGAAGCGGATCGAGGCCTGCCTCGCGCACCGTCACCGCGGCCTCACGCATCTCCTCGGCGCGTCGCCGCCCGTGCTGCGCGACCCGGCTGAAGAGATACGCGCCTTGCTTCTCCCAGTCGATCGTCGGGAAGGTCTCCGCGAGCGACGCGAGCACGCGATCCTCGACGCCGTAGTGCCGGGCCGCGGCATAGCTCTCGATGACGATCGCCTCGAGGCCTTTGATGAAGACACTGCGGCACATCTTGATCGCCGACGCTACACCGATCTCGTCGGAGGCCACTTCCATGCTGAATCCGAGCGGCGCAAACAGCGACGCGGCGGCCTGCGCATGCGCGCCGCCGAGCAGCATCGGCACGCCGATTCCGTAGGGCGGTACCGAGGTCATCATCGCCGATTCGACGTACCGGCCGCCCGCGCCGTCGATTGCTCGGCCGGCAGCCGCCTTCGTGCCGGGCGAGGCCGAGTTGACGTCGAGATACCAGGTTCCGGAACGGATGGAAGTAGACGCCTCGGTCGCCACCGCAAGCGTCTGCGAGGCCGTCACGGCGGAGATCACCGCATCCGCGCGGTCGAGTAGCGCAGCTGCCGAGTCAAGCGCGGTGACGCCTGCCTGCTCGGCGTGCGCGCGCATCGTCGGCGCTTTCGCCGCGTCGTTCAGCAGGATGTCGTAGGTCCCGACCCAGGCGGCGCCCCGCTCGATGAGGGCCTGCGCGAAGATCTTTCCGACCTCGCCGTAACCGATCAGACCAACGCGCATCGCGTCCTCCCTCGGCGAACCCCACCTGGTCCGCAATATCGGCCGTAAGACATCCCTCAGATACCTGGTTTCCAGATCGCGTCAATGGTGCGCATTCACTGCTTCCTCGCGGTCAGTGAAGGTGGCGAGCTCGCGCTCGATTGCAGCGGTGTCGCCGTCGCGTCGGAGCACGGCCAGCACCTTCTTCGCGGCCGCGATCGCGGCCCGGTGCGCCTGCGACGGAGAGATGCCGATGCGAAACCCCATCGACTCGAGGTCTTTCGCCGGTAGCGGCGGAGTCTTTCCGCCTTCGAACACGTTCGCCAGCGCAGGCTTGACCATCATGTCCGGGTCGCGGCGCGTGCCCACCGCGGCCTTGATCTTTCCCACCATCTCCGCCGTGCCGACGCTCTGCTTGCCCTCGGCGTGGCCGCACTTCTCGGGCGAGACCTGGTCCTCGAGATGAAACGCGGCGACACCGGTTCTCTCGTACTCACGCACGGCGCGGATCACGTTGAGCGCATTGCCGTACCCGGCGTCCAAATCGGCGATCACCGGAATCTCCACCGCTTTCACGGTGCGCGCGAGCCGCTGCGTCACCTCGGTGAGCGTGTCGCGGGCGCCGGGCACGATGACGTAGCCGGGCTTCGCAAGCTGCTGGCGCAGGGCTTTTCTGGGATTCATGCGGTCTCTATTTTATGATCGCACATCAGCACGGTTCGATCGAAGACCGCACGCACGCAGCAGCTGGTGGTGCAGCCGGTGACCACCAGCGTGTCGGCCTTCAGGTCGATGTGGTGGCTCACGAGCGGTGTGGCGAAGAACGCGCTCGGGTGCTCTTTCGGAATCAGCACGTCGCCTTCGCGAGGCGCTATCTCGGGCGGAAATTCGTAGCCCTTCTCGGAGATGTTCATGATCGCCGGAACCTTCTGCGCCAGCCGCCCGAAGCCGGCGGCGTTGTAGGCCCGCTGCTCTTCCTCGCTGCTGATGCCGTCCCAGGGATTCATTCGAATGGGCTCCTTTGCGGTCCGGGAAAGATTGACCGGTGCGGTGGTAGCAAGCCTATAATGCTATTTAAATCAAACCATTATATTTCATTAATCCATACGATAAATAGTCTGGACGCGCGACTTTGAACGATGCACCTGGAGTCGGCACATCGGCCAGCCGCCGATCCTGGACAGGACCGAGTAACGCGCTGGGCAGCATGAGCAAAACCTACCCACTCGCATCGCAACCGTTTCGCATCGGTCGACTACCGCTGCGCAACCGGCTGTTCGCGCCTGCGCACACCACGAACTTCGGCGACCGGCACATGCCGACGGAACGCCATGTCGAGTACCACCGCGCCCGCGCGCGCGGCGGCGCCGCGCTCATCATCTTCGAATCCATCCGCGTGGCGCGTGAAAGCCTGGGCCGGCCACAGGGCATCGGCGGCTACGACCGCGCCGCGATCCCGATGTTCGCGCGTTGTGCCGAAGCGGTGCATGCCGAGGGCGCAAAGCTGTTCGGCCAGGTGATCCATGTCGGGCGCCAGATCGAGGGCGATTTCGAGCGCACGGTCTCCTTCGGACCGTCGCCGGTCCGCTGGTCGCCCACCGCGGCCGTGCCGCATGTCATGGACGAGGACGACATGGTGTCGGTGATCGAAGCGCACGTGGTCACGGCGCAAAACGTTCTCGAGGCCGGCATGGATGGCTTCGAGGTGCATCTGGGCCACGGCCATCTCTTGCAGCAGTTCCTGTCGCCGGTATCCAATACCCGCTCCGATGACTGGGGCGGTTCGGAGGACAACCGGTTGCGCTTTCCGATCGCCGTGCTGCAAGCGGTTCGTGCGGCGGTGGGTCCGGACGCAAATGTCGGCATCCGCTTCTCCGGCGCGGAGTTCATCGACGGCGGCCTCACGCTCGCCGACTCGCTGTCCATGCTTCCCAAGCTGTGCGCCGCCGTGCCGCTCGATTTCATCAACATATCGCATTCTGCTTACCACATGAGCTACTCGCTCGCGACGCAGTTCGCCGACATGCATTTCGACCCGGCGCCGTTCCGCGAGCTTTCGCGCGAGATCCGCCGCACGCTGCGCGCCGCTGGTCATGACATCCCGGTGCTTGCCGCCGGCAAGTACCGCAGCGTTGCCGAGGCCGAGGCTGCGCTTGCCGGTGGCGTTGCCGACATGGTGGGGTTCGCACGAGGCCACATTGCCGACCCGGAGCTCATCGCGAAGTCCTTCGCCGGGCGTGAGGACGAGGTGCGTGCGTGTATCGGATGCAACCAGGGTTGCGCGGGAATGCTGGAGAAGAATCTCGCCATCACCTGCATGGTCAACCCGGCGGCCGGACGCGAAACCGAGTGGCCGCAGCCTCCCGCTCCTGCGGCAGCGGGACGGCGTGTGGTGGTGGTCGGCGCCGGCCCCGCAGGGCTGGAGGC
>JBAVOG010000011.1:0-1704 GCA_049691875.1 Burkholderiales bacterium
TTAAACGCAAGAACCCGCGTGCCGAAGCACGCGGGTCCTTACAGGTTAGGCTGCGCGAGGCAGCGTATCGGTCAGGTTACGGGACGTTGACGTTGATCGCCGGAGCGCCGGCTTCGTCGAACGTGCAGACCGACTCATCGACCACCACGAGCGGGTTGCCGCCCAGGGTGAGGGTGAGGGCGAACGTGCCGTCCCAGTTGACGGTCACGTTTGCTCCGTGTGTCGTGCTCATCGCTTGGCTACCCGCTGTGATCTGGGCCGGGGTTGCCAAGGTCAGGGTGTTGCCAACGATGAAGGCGCCGATGATCTGACCTGTTGCAGCTGCAGTGAGCGCGCTCGGGATGTTCGTCGGGGTTGCGCCAGTTACCACCGCAGCGACCGCCAAACCGCCTAGCTCAGCCGCGTTGCCGAGGGTCGGAAGCAGGTAGTGCGTCGCGGTGATCGTCCAACCGGTGTCGATCTGGTTGGCGCCGTTGGAAACGGCGTTCAACGTGATATCAACCTGGAGGAAGATCGTGGTGTTGAGCGCGGTTACGAACACTGCGCAGCCGCCGCCTGTGGTTGTGACACCACCATTGGAGCCTGCGGGCGTCGTGTTGGCGCTCCATGTGGTGCTGCCGCTAGCCGCGGGGATGATGGCCGGTGCCACACAGGCGCCGCCCGAGCACTGGCCGGGGTTGCCGCCCGTGGTGCACGCCGCGCCATCGTTGCCGGCCGGGTTGGAGCAGGTTGCGCCGCCGGTCGGTGTGCACACATCCAACGTGCACGGATTGCCGTCGGAGCAGCTGACGCCGGTGCAGTTGTCTACACAGGTGCCGCTCTGACAGGTGCCGTCGTTGCTGTCACACGCGGTGCCGTTCGGGACGTTGACCGGGGGAAGCTCACATTGACCGGTCCCGATGTTACACGAGCCCACAGCAGCCGCCGTGCACTCGTTGCCGTCCGTGTCGCACTGTGAGTCGCTCGTGCAGCCCTGCGCGATGCAATTGCCATTGCCGTCACACAGCCCGCCGCCGACCGCGACACATGCCGTGCCGGACGGTAGATTTGGATTGGCGCAAACCGCGGTGCCAGCATTGTTGGTGCATTGATCCGCCGTGCAGTCATTGCTGTCGGAGCAAACACCAGGGGTGTTACACGGGTTAAGACCCGGGCAGGTGATGTCGACCACTTTGGTCTTGTTGCAGTCGAGGTCGCCGTCGGTCGTGACCGCCGTGCACTGGCCCGTCGCACCGGGATTACCCCCAAGCGCCGGCGGGATGCAAGTCACGAAGAAGTTACCCTGTCCCGGGGGTCCAGGGAACTGTGCCGGGGGCAGACCCACCGCACCAGTGGCATCGCCCTGCCAGGTGCAGGACGGGTCCGGAGAGCCGTCGCCGTTGCAGTCCAGGAACAGATCGGTACAGGTGACCGTCGTCGACACGCCTGGGTCCGGACCTGGGGTGCAGGTCAGGCCTTCGGGCGTGGTCACGCAGCTCTGCGGGTCGCAGCTCTGGCCACAGGTGTCGTCGCCGTCGCGGTAGCGGACTTCGCACTGCGTGGCCGCGATGGGCGGGTTTGGCGGAGGAAGAATCTGGACTTCCTGCGGCGCGCTGTCGAGACAGTTCAGGACGAACAGGTCCGGACAGAAGTTACCGACGACGAACGAGAACGTCCCGTCGACGTCGAGCATGCCGACCGGGGCCTGGAAGCTCACGTCACAGA
>JBAVOG010000012.1:0-3749 GCA_049691875.1 Burkholderiales bacterium
CGCCAAACTTTTCTTCCATGTCCTTGATGAGCTGCGAGAGCTCCAGGACGCTCATGTTCGCAATTGCGTCGAGCAATTCGGCTTTTGCGAGTGCCATTTCGTTAACTCCTGTCAGATATCGGTTGCAGCAATAGGTTCGAAAAAGTGGTTCGAGTACGCGGTTCGAAAGCGGTCGGTCTCGCGGCCCTTACGCAGCCTGCTTGGCCCGCGCGTCGTGAACGGCCGCCAGGGTCCGCGCGAAGCGGGCCGGCACTTCGTTCAGCGTCCGCACGAATTGCGCCACCGGCGCCTGCATCGTTCGCATCAGCATCGCGATCAGCTCGTCGCGACTCGGCATCGTCGCCAGGCTCTTGACCTCCGTTGCGGAGAGCAGCGAGCCCGGCATGGCGCCGGCCTTGAGGACGATCTTCTCGTTGTCCTTGGCGAAATCGTTCAGAACCTTGGCGGACGCCACCGGATCGGTCGAGATGCCGTAGATCAGCGGGCCGACCAGATGGTCGGCAAGCTGCTCGAACGGCGTATCCTTCACCGCACGGCGCGCCAGCGTGTTCTTCAGCACGCGCAGATACACACCCGATGCACGCGCCTTGCGGCGCAGCTCGGTCATGCCTTCCACTTCCAGACCACGGTACTCGGCGACGACGACCGCCTGCGCCCCCGCAAGCTTCGCGGAGATCTCGGCGACTGCCGTCTTCTTCTCTTCGAGATTGAGACCCAAGGTCTACCTCCATTTAAAAGCGTCGCGCGCCCTTGCAGGCTTGCGACTTGCACGGCGACCTTGCACTCCGGAAGTCTTGCTGCGTCTCGGCCATCTGCTGCCCGAATCTGCGGTCACAAGTTTCCTTCACTGGGGTACGCCATCTGCGCTGGGCGGGCATCCGGTGCCACACAAGACAAGTAACTTGGCCCCCGACGTCCCGTTTAAGTTTTCGAAGCGGAAAGATTCCCCGCTTCGTCGACCCCAACGGTCTTTGACAACCCTGACCGCCCCCGCCTTCCGTCATCCCCGTGCGCACCGCCAGTCGAAACGACGCTCGGTGCCGGACGTTTGCCGGAATCGCTTGGGCGATCAGGCCCAAAGCCCTGGTCCTGCGCGTTTCCGCAGCACCCGAAATTTCTCAACACCCCGCTCAACGCGCGGGGCCTTGCGCCTCACTGACCCTGCTGTTGTTGCAGGCTGGCGAGATCAACCCTGACCCCAGGGCCCATCGTGCTCGCCACCGAAAGCTTTCTCAGGAACACGCCCTTCGCGCTCGCCGGCTTCGACTTGTTCAACGCGTCGATCAGCGCGGCGAGGTTCTCGCGCAGCTGGTCTTTCGAAAAAGACGCGCGGCCAATCGAGCAATGCACGATCCCCGCCTTGTCCGTGCGGTACTGAACCTGACCCGCCTTGGCGTTCTTCACTGCGGTCGCGACATCCGGGGTCACCGTGCCGACCTTCGGATTGGGCATGAGGCCGCGCGGCCCGAGGATCTGACCCAACTGCCCGACCACGCGCATGGCGTCCGGGCTGGCGATCGCCACATCGAAATCCATCTGGCCGGCCTTGATCTTCTCGGCCAGGTCCTCGAGCCCGACGATGTCCGCGCCCGCCGCACGGGCAGCGTCCGCCTTGTCGCCTTGCGCGAAGACCGCGACCCGAACCTTCTTGCCCGTGCCCGCCGGCATGACGACCGAACCGCGCACCGCCTGATCCGACTTCTTGGCATCGATGCCGAGGTTCACCGCAACCTCGACCGACTCATCGAACTTGGCCGTCGCGCATTTCTTGACGGTTTCGAGCGCCTCGATCACCGGATAGCTCTTGGCGGGATCAACCAAGCCCACCAGGGCCTGCTTCCGCTTGCTGAGCTTCGCCATTTAGAGACCCTCCACCGTCACGCCGATGCTGCGTGCGCTGCCCGCGATGGTGCGCACTGCCGCATCGAGGTCGGCGGCCGTCAGGTCCGGCATCTTGGCCTTCGCGATCTCCTCGGCCTGGGCACGGGTGATCGATCCGACCTTGTCGGAGTGCGGGCGCGGGCTGCCCTTATCCAGCTTGGCGGCCTTCTTGATGAGGACCGTGGCCGGAGGTGTCTTGATGATGAACGTGAAGCTCTTGTCCTGGAATGCCGTGATCACCACCGGCAGCATCAATCCCGGCTCGACCTTCTGGGTCTGGGCATTGAACGCCTTGCAGAATTCCATGATGTTCAGGCCACGCTGGCCGAGCGCCGGCCCGATTGGCGGACTGGGATTGGCCTTTCCGGCCGGGACCTGAAGCTTCACGTAACCGACTATCTTCTTTGCCACTTTCAGACTCCTTTAGACGGGTTCAAGCGGCGAGCTTTGCCTTGCCGTCCAGCCGCTGGGCAAGCTCGCCTCCCCGGTAAACAATGCGTCGTTCCTGCGACGCAGATGCCGAAGCCGAAAACTCCAGCTCCAGCGATTCGTCAGGCCTTCTCGACCTGGCTGAATTCCAGTTCCACCGGCGTCGAGCGGCCAAAGATCGTGACCGAGACGCGAAGCTTGCTCTTGTCATAGTTGACGTCCTCCACCATGCCGTGAAAATCGTTGAAGGGGCCTTCCTTGACACGAACTGCCTCGCCCACCTCGAACAGCACCTTGGGCTTCGGCTTCTCGACACCTTCCTGCATCTGATGCAGGATCTCCTGCACTTCCTTGTCGCTGATCGGCGGCGGCTTGCGACCATGCGCGCCGCCCACGAATCCTGTCACCTTCTGGGTGTTCTTCACCAGGTGCCAGGCCTCGTCCGTCATGTCCATCTCGACCAGGACGTAGCCCGGAAAGAACTTGCGCTCCGAAATGTTCTTCTGACCGGCGCGCATTTCCACGACTTCCTCGGTCGGCACCATGATTCGCCCGAAGTGCTCTTCCATCCCGGCGCGCCGGATGCGCTCCTCGAGGGCGCGCTGCACGGACTTCTCGAAGCCCGAGTAGGCGTGCACCACGTACCACCGCTTGTTCATGACCGTTTCCATCCGAGCACCAGGTCGTACAGTCCCAACTCGAGTCCTTTGTCGACGAGCCACAGAAAGAGCGCCATCAGAACGACGAACGCGAAGACCGCCGCCGTGGTCTGGAAGGACTCTTTCCGGGACGGCCAGACGACCTTCTTCGTTTCCTCTATCGCATCACGGGTGAAGCCGGCCAGCTGTCGTCCGGGGACGGAGAACCATCCGACCGCCACGGCGAGACCGAAACCGACGAGCACCATCGCGACGCGCAAGACGAGCGGCTGCGAAGCGAAATAGTAAAAACCCACGAGGCCTGTGATGAGCAACAGGCCCGCCAGAGTGATCTTGATCTTGTCCGCCATCGCGCCCGCCGGGGCCTCTCTATTCAATTGTTAGCGCTTACTGTCGCGGAAATCCCCACCCAAGCAGCTTGGGACGCGCGAAAGGGCATGGCAGGCCAAGAGGGAATCGAACCCCCAACCTTCGGTTTTGGAGACCGACGCTCTGCCAGTTGAGCTATTGGCCTATTCCCAGAGGTCAGGTGACCGGGACTCGAAATGCGGTGACCCGAATGGGTTTGCAAGTCTACTCCCGAATCGCCGTTTCTGCCCGCGCTCCCGGTTCCCATCGTCGAGGTGCGCCGCGCGCGCCCCGCTGAATTCCTCATTCGATCACTTTCGTCACCACGCCTGCGCCGACGGTGCGCCCACCCTCGCGGATGGCAAAGCGCAACCCCTCCTCCATCGCGATCGGCGCGATCAGCGCCACCGTGATCTGCACATTGTCCCCAGG
>JBAVOG010000013.1:0-4582 GCA_049691875.1 Burkholderiales bacterium
CATGGCGCACCGGCCGGACTGGCGGTCGGTCTCCGCCCCGGTGCTGCGCCGCGCGAGTTGCATCTCGTCACCGATTTCCGTGGCCGCGTCCTCGAATGCGACGCGGAGCTTGCGGTACTGCTTACCGGAGCGGCGGAGCTGAAGGGCGCCGGAATCGACGATTTTGCCGCGATGTCCGGGCAACCGGAATTCTCGGCACTCTTCGACCGGATTCGCGCGGTCACCCGCACGGACACGTTCAGCTGGCGGGGTGCGTTACGCACCGCGCACGCGGGCGACGTGCCGGTGGTCGCGAGCCTGATCGCTCATCCGGGAGGTGCCGGGAGGCTCAGCTGGCTGGTCCGCGTCCAGGAAGCAGACGGGGCCGTGACGCCGAAGCAGTCGATCTCCGATCTCGCTTTCGCAGCTGCCACCGATGCGATGATGCTCACCGACAAGGACGGGAACGTTCTCGCGGTGAACCCGGCGTTCACCCGCCTCACCGGCTTCGAAGCGCAGACCGTGCTCGCCGGCCAGGCGAGCTTGCTGCGCTCCCGGCGTCATGCAGCGGGCTTCTTCGAGCGGATGTGGAATCGCCTCCGCGACTCTGGCGAATGGTCCGGCGAGATCTGGAACCGGCATGCGAACGGCGAGGAGCGCCTGACGTGGCTGGCCATCTCGAGCGTTGCGGATGAAGACGGTGGCACGGGCGGCTACCTCGCGCTGATGCAGGATATGTCGGTATTCACGGACGCGGAATCGCGGCTGCACCATCTCGCCCATCACGATCCCCTCACCGGGCTGCCGAACCGGATGCTGTTCCAGGATCGCGTGGCGCAACAGATCGCCCTGGCGAAGCGCACCGAAGAGCAGGTGGTGATGCTCGTGATGGATCTCGACCGGGTCAACGTGGTGCGTGACGCTTTTGGGCACGAGGTCGCAGACCGGCTCTTGCATCAGGCGGCCGCGCGGATACGGGCCGCAGTTCGGGAGCAGGACACGGTGGCGCGATTGGGTGGCGACGTGTTGACGGTGCTCGTGCCACGAATGAAGAGCCACCAGGACGCGAGTACCGTCGCCGGCAAGCTGCTGAGGGCGATGTTGCCGCCATTCCTGGCGAACGACCGCGCGGTGTGCGTCTCGGCGAGCATAGGCATCGCGGCCTTTCCCGATCACGCGTCGACCGCGATCGAGCTGCTTCAGTGTGCCGAACAGGCCGCGGATGCCGCGAAACGCAGCGGCGGAGGATGCATTCGCGAGTACGCCCGGGAGTCACCGCGCGGTGAAGGGGTCGGCACCAATATCGAAGGTGCGCTTTCCCGGGCGATCGCACGCAAGGAGTTCGAGCTTCACTACCAGCCTCAAGTCGATGCGGCCACCGGTCGGATCTCCGGGGCCGAGGCGCTGCTGCGCTGGCGCAATCCCTCGTTCGGGAAGATCGGGCCCAGCGAATTCATTCGCATCGCCGAGCGGACCGGCAAGATCATCCCGATCGGCGAATGGGTGATACGCGAAGCGTGCCGACAGAGCCAGGCCTGGCAGGATTCGGGCTGCCCGCCGATCCGGATTGCAGTCAATGTCTCCAGCCGTCAGCTCGACGATCCCAGCTTTGTCCCGATCGTGGAGGCATCGCTTGCCGATTGCGGCCTGGATGCTTCGCTGCTGGAGATCGAGCTGACCGAAACCGCTTTTGCGGAGTACTCGCATGTCGTGTTCGACACGCTCGCGCGGTTGCACGAGCTCGGAGTGAAGATCGCAATCGACGATTTCGGTATCGGCTATTCGAGCCTCGACCGAATCAAGAAGCTGCCCGTGAACCGGATCAAGATCGACCAGTCGTTCGTCCACGACCTACTAGTTCATCGTCGCAGCGGCGCGATTGCCGCGGCCATCATCTCGCTCGCGGAGGCGCTCCATCTCGACGTGACGGCAGAGGGCGTGGAGAGCGAGGCGCAGTATCGCAACCTGCTCGAAAAGGGTTGTGCCGAGATGCAGGGCTATTTCTTCGGGCGGCCGATGCCGGCAGCAGCGTTCTGGACCCACCACATGGCCGCAGCGTAGCCCAGGTTTCTTCCTCAGCGTTGGCGCAGACGAATGCTGAGCTCGCGGGCAAGCCGAAAGAGCACCACGGCATTCAACAGGTGCCAGAAGAAATGCGTTCCGAGCGGGAATTCCCCGCACAGCGGGAGATCGACGCTGCGTAGCCCGAGCGACACCAGGAACAGGAGCGTTGCACCCAGAAAGGTGCGCGCGGACGCGGGCCGCGTGCGCGAGAGATACGCGATCATCGCCGCGAGCGCGATGACATAGGGCAAATATCCCGCCGACCCCGTCAGGGGACCGGAAGCCAGGATCTTCGGAAACGCATAGCTCAGCCCAGCGAAAACGCCGGCCGCGGCGAGCGCGGACATGCCCCGGATCCGCGCCGCGCGGGTGAGAAAAAGAAACAGGAAGTAGGCCGCAAACACGAGGATGCTCAGGGTATCGGCGAGCGCGGCCCATACGGTGGCGAGTGTGTGGAAGAGAAAGCTCGCGACGCCGATCGCGCCCATGAGCGCCGCCAGTACGCGGTCCGGCGCATTGACCGGCTTCGCTGCCGCAGACTGCACACGCCAGAGCAGCGCGCCCGCCGTCAGAAACGCGAGGTTCGTGATCGCGTTCAGCGGCTCCGACCAGAGTGTCAGGTCGGTTCGCTCGCAGTAGAGGTCTATCTGGTCAAGCCAGGGCATTACTCGCGAGTGTAGCGCTCCCGCGACATTCGCCGGAATGCGTCGGCACGTTGCGGAGTCACCGCGCGACGCGGTTTCGTCCCGCTTTCTTGGCGCGGTACAGCGCTTTGTCGGCGCTTTGGATGACTTTCTCCGGCGTGTCGAGCCGCTCGGTGCGTTGCGCGACACCGATACTGACGGTCACCGAGACCTCGCGCGGGGCCTTGCCCGTGCCGGCGCGCCGGCGTTTCCCCGTCTGCGCGCGCTTCGGTCGATCGGGAGCGCGAATCGCCATCCGGTAGTCCGCGATCCGAGCGCGCAGTGCCTCCAGATGCGGTTGAGCGTCCTCGAGGCCCTGGCTGGGAAACACGATGGTGAACTCCTCGCCCCCGTAGCGATACGGTCGCCCGCCGCCCGCGACGTCGCGCATCTTGGCGGCCACCATGCGGAGGACCTGATCACCGACGTCGTGGCCGTAGGTGTCGTTGAATTTCTTGAAGTGGTCGACGTCCACCATGGCGATGGCGTAACGTCGCCCCAGTCCGAGCATGCGATCTCCCAGCGCGCGGCGGCTCGGGAGGCCGGTGAGCTCATCGCGAAACGCCATGCGGTACGAGTCTTGCAGCATGCCGACTGTCAGGATCAGCGCCGCGGCGAGCAGGTAGGTGGCAAAGGATTCCGGACGCGCTGCAACGTCCACCGCCGCACCGAACGCGTACAGCGCTCCTGCGACGGCCACGTCGATAGGCGAGCGCCACAGGAGCGCCTTGGCGAGCACGACTGCAAATGCGATCGCGAGCAGCACCAGACCCGCATGCGGAATGGGCGTCCCACGGATGAGCCACGTGGGCAAGAACGGCTGCGCCACGAGATCCAGCGGCACCGCCTGCCGCTCGAGCCCGATCCAGGCCGTCACGATCACCTCGAGCACGATGAGCAGGGCCTTGTTGCCGCCGTGCCCGTTGAAGATGCCCCGCTCGCGGAAGATCGTGAACAGGGCGAGATTGATCGGGACGAACACGCACATGGCGGTGTACACCGCCCGGGCTGGCCAGGCTGCCAGACCGCTCGTCATCCACTGTCCTGCGCCGAGGTACGCGAGCGCGAGTGTGCAGAGCGCAAAGAAAATGCGGCCCCGGCTGAATGCGGCTGCCAGCGTGGCGCCCAGAACGAACACGCCCCACGGCAGCCACGTCCGGACGCTCGCGGGCAGATCTGCCGCATAGGGAAGCAGTAGCCACGCTGCGAACAGCACGACCACCGGCGCCAGGAGAGGCGAGAGCGTTCGAAGGACTAGATTATGCAAATTTATTCAGAATCAGTTTCTTGCATCCTGCGCTGCCGCGCGATTGTATCGGCTCGCGTGCACGCGGCGGCAAGTCGTTCGGAACAAATCAGTCGCGGACGGCGAAAAAATTCTCGATCCATCCCCATCGATCACACGACGTGCGCGGGTAGCGGCGTAGCATGGGTTTTGTGCCTTCCGTCAGTCGACTTTCGGATCACAGGAACGCGGAACTCCGTACGCTCGCGATGAAGCCCGATCTGGACATGGGATCACTCCCCGCCGCATACGTCAACGCGGAAGTCCGTCGCACGGGCGCAGCGCTTCTGGTATCCCACCTCGTCGTGCAGCTGAGGGCACGCGGCCTCACCCTGGGAACGATCGTCTGGAATGACGGCCAAGGGGCGCACGACCGGCGCGCATGGCACACGTTCCGGGTTTCCGACGGCACTGCAAGCGCAACACTGCGGATCAGCGACGAGGAGCTGCTCGCGCACATCAGCGATGATCGGATGGATCAGACACCGGTCGGCGCGCTCGTGCGAGACGTCTCGGACGAATTGGTCCACACGGCGCCCGCGGTCGAGTCCGCGTGATCGTCGCTTCGCCT
>JBAVOG010000014.1:0-1837 GCA_049691875.1 Burkholderiales bacterium
CCCCCTGTTCGTGACCTTCCAAGCATTCCGAGCGAAGGCTGCGACGTTGACCTCGCACCCGTGCAGGTGGATTCACGGGCCCTCGCCCCCGTATAATGCGGCCCCTGGCGAGTTAGCTCAGCGGTTAGAGCAGCGGAATCATAATCCGTTGGTCCGGGGTTCAAATCCCTGACTCGCCACCATTTTTCTCTCGAAGCGGCGCGGCGATGCCGGCCTAGCGTGGCGCAGGCCCGCGCCCGGCCGGGGGAAAACGCCTAGAATAGGGTCTTTCCCAGAAACCGGCGATGAAACAAGCACTAACTGCCCTGCTGGCACTGATCGTCGCGTCGTTGGCGGTTGCCGCATGGGCGCAATCCCTCGCCCGCACCATTCCAAGCGAGGCCCGGCGCGGCGAGCTCACGCACGTGATGCAAGGGATCGTTTCGGTGAATGGCCAGCAGATGAAGCTTGCGCCCGGTGCACTGATCTACGCGCAGAACAATTTGACCATCGTGCCCTCCGAGGTGCCACCCAATTCGCTCGTGGATTACACCCTGGACCGGAACGGCGACCTCTTCAAAGTGTGGATCCTTACTCCCGCCGAAGCGGCACGACTGAATCCGAATTCGCCCGGCGGGTTCTGGCCTGCGGAGGGCCCGACGGGCACCCCGATACAGCAGATTCTTCCCTCGTCCCCGAGCGGCAGCGGGCAACCCGCACAGCGATGAAGCAGGGGAAGCGGGTCTTCATCAAGACGTTCGGCTGCCAGATGAACGCGTACGACTCGGCGCGCATGGTCGATGTGCTGGCGGACGCGGAAGGCATCGAGACGACCGAGCGTCCGGAAGACGCGGACGTCATTCTCTTCAACACCTGCTCGGTGCGCGAGAAGGCGCAGGAAATGGTTTTCTCCGACCTCGGCGTGGTGCGGCAACTGAAGCACGTGAAACCGGATCTGGTGATTGGCGTCGGCGGCTGCGTCGCGAGCCAGGAGGGCGCCGCGATCATCGCGCGCGCGCCCTACGTCGACGTCGTCTTCGGCCCGCAAACGCTCCACCGCCTGCCGGACCTCATTCGTGCGCGGCGCACCACCGGGAAGCCGCAGGTGGACGTCTCCTTTCCCGAGATCGAAAAGTTCGACTGCATGCCGCCCCCGCGCGTCCAGGGCCCGACGGCATTCGTGTCGATCATGGAGGGGTGCAGCAAGTACTGCAGCTTCTGCGTCGTTCCCTACACGCGCGGAGAGGAGTTCTCGCGCCCGTTCGACGACGTGATCGCGGAGATTGCGGAGCTGGGCGAAGCGGGCGTGCGGGAAGTCACGTTGCTCGGTCAGAATGTGAACGCCTACCGCGGCACCATGGCCGACGGCGAATGGGCCGACCTCGCGCTGCTGCTCGAGCACGTGCAGGAGGTGCCGGGAATCGAGCGGGTGCGATACACCACCTCGCACCCGAAGGACTTCACCCAGCGGCTGATCGACGCACACGGCACGCTCGACAAGCTCGCGCCACACGTCCATCTACCGGTGCAGTCGGGGTCGGACCGGATACTCGCCGCGATGAAACGTGGCTATACGGTGCTCGAGTACAAGTCGATCGTTCGCCGCCTGCGCGCCGTCCGTCCGGGCATCTCGATCACCTCGGATTTCATCGTCGGCTTCCCGGGCGAAACAGTTGTGGATTTTTAGAAAACCCTGCACCTCGCGGAGGAAATCGGGTTCGACGGCTCGTTCAGCTTCGTCTACAGCCCGCGGCCCGGCACGCCCGCGGCGGCGCTCGCAGATGCGACGCCGCATGACGAAAAGCTGGCGCGCCTCACTCGCCTGCAAGCGGTGCTCGAGGCCGAGGCCCGCCGCGTC
>JBAVOG010000015.1:0-1598 GCA_049691875.1 Burkholderiales bacterium
TGGCGACGTCGGCTGCGGTGAGCGGGCGATCGACTCTGGTGTGACTGTTGGGAGGTTTGGAGGCGGCACCCGTGTCACGGGTATCGAGCAGCCGACGACAGAGAACAAGGCTGTCGCCGCGGGCGCCATTGGCGAGGAAGCCGTAGTGGCGGATGCGGTGGAAGTTGTCCGGTAGTGTGTGCAACAGGAACCGGCGGATGAACTCGTCGGCATCGAGGGTCATCACCTTGGTCTTGCCGTCCTGTCGATAGTCTTTCCAGGTGAAGCGGACCTTGCCAGCGGCGAGCGAGAGCAGTCGGCTGTTGGCGATAGCGACGCGATGGGTATAGCGGCCGAGATAGGCCAGCACCTGCTCGGGCCCGCCGAACGGTTGTTTGGCGTAAACTACCCAGTCGAGGTGGCGGAGCTCGCCGAGACGACGGGCGAACGCTTGTGGTTCGGCGAGATTGGCGAGCTTGCCGAAGAACCGCAGCGTGCCGGCGCTGAAGGCGTTCTCCAGTTCCCGCAAGAACAGTCGGCGGAACAGCCGCGAGAGCACGCGCACCGGCAGGAAGAAGCCGGGGCGACAATCGATCCAGCGGGTGCCGTCGAGCGAGGGTCCGCCGCCGGGAACGACGCAATGAATATGCGGATGATGCTGCAGGGTCTGGCCCCAGGTATGGAGAACCATGGTCATGCCGAGCTTGGCGCCGAGATGCCTGGGGTCGGCCGCGATGGTGGCGAGCGTCTCCGCGGCCACGCGGAACAGGATTGCATAGACCGCGGCCTTGTTCTGGAACGCGATCTCGCTGACTGGCGCCGGCAGTGTGAAGACGACATGAAAGTACGGCACTGGAAGCAGCTCAGCCTGCCGTTCCGCGAGCCATTGCAGGCGCGCCAGTCCCTGGCACTTCGGGCAATGGCGGTTGCGACAAGAATTGTATGCGATGCGGGTCTCACCACAATCATCGCATTGCTCGACATGGCCGCCGAGCGCCGCCGTCCGGCATGCCGTGATGGCACCCATGACGCGCCGCTCGACGCCGCCAAGATGACCGTCACGGGCTTGCCGAAACGCTTCGCCGTGGCGGCGGAAGACATCCGCCACCTCCAGAGCCGGAGCCATGGCGCCCGCTCAGCCGGGAGGCACGACTTCCAAGCGGAGCCGATCGAGCGGGCTCGGTGTGTTGCTGATGGTCTTGGTGGCGACCCGTGTGTAGCGGGTCGTGCTGGAGATGCTGGCGTGGCCGAGCAGGACCTGGATGATGCGCACGTCCGCCCCGCTCTCCAACAGATGGGTCGCGAATGTGTGCCGCAAGGTGTGCACCGTCACCTGCTTGCTCAAGCCGGCCGCCGCGCAGGCTGAACGGCAGGCAGCATGCAAGACGTTGGGGACGAGCGGACGCTCGTCATCGCGGCCCGGAAATAGCCATCGCTTCGGACGAGTGAGCCGCCAGTAGGTGCGTAGAATCCTCAGGAGTTGCGGAGATAGCATGACATAGCGGTCCTTGCCGCCCTTGCCTTGCTCGACCCGGATCACCATCCGCTGGCTGTCGATGTCGGCCACCCTCAAGAGGACGACTTCCGACACGCGCAGTCCGGCGGCATAGACCGTGGTC
>JBAVOG010000016.1:0-1517 GCA_049691875.1 Burkholderiales bacterium
GTCCAGGCGATCGGTGCCACCAATATCGTGGCCAGCAGACTGAACGGTGGATTGAGATCGATATTGGCTGCCTTCGCCGCGTCGAGCGCCGTCTGGTAGAAGTTGGGCGCCCCGCCCGAAGCGACGACGAACGCGTCGAGTTTCTGCGCAAAGACTTCCGGCGTGGCCGAGAAGAACAGATACAGCATGAGGCCAAACGAGAGCAGCGTCGCGTACCACATCACATACTGAAATTTGACGTAGTTCTTGAAGCCGCTCACCAGCAGCAACATCGCCAATAGCGCATTCAGGATGCTGACGATGATGATCGCCCAAGGCGTGGTGAACCACACGCCGATGTTCGTCAGCGTTGGATTGCCCATGGTTCCGCCGAGCCCGAGAAACAGCGAAGCGAAGCCAAGATAGGAGAGCAACCAACCGGACAGAGCGACCCATTGCAGGATCCAGATGACGAAGCCTGACATCACCACGGAGAAGCCGATGCCGCCACCGAACACCCGGCTCTGAAATACGTAGTCACCGCCGGAACGCGGCAGCGCCGTCGACAGCCAGACATATGAGAGAGCGATGGGGATCTCGAAGATCATCGCCAGCAAGATGCCCCAGACCAGTCGGCCTCCGGGCAGCGCGCCCGGCGCCCAGAGATAGGTCCAGGGGAAAATCAGACCCATCGTGAGGATGTTGTAGACGAACGCCGAATAAGGCGACATCACCCGCACCAGACCCGATGACTTGCGGGTAAAGACTTCCGGTTTTGCTGCAGCCGTTGCCATGCGACCCCCCTCCATTATCCCAAATCGAGTTCCTCTCGGCCGTATCACCCGGCCGTCAGCTGATAATTCCTCACTTCATCCCGAGCCAGAGCCAGCAAGCAACCGCGCAGCACGCCCTCGCCATATTCACTGCCGGGGTTCACGGACGTGGTTCTGCCGATTTTCACCACGCCGCCCGATTCATGGATATGGCCATGCAGGCTGAGCAGCGGCTGATGCGTTTCGATTGCCCGTCGCACCGCCTTGCTGCCGGCGCCATGCAGGACGACCTGGCCGGCTTTGACGATTTGTGTGGGCGGGTCCGTGTTCCAGTCCAACATCGGACAGGTATCAAGCGTCGAATCCACCGGCGGGACGTGAAAATTGAAGATCGCGTGCTGCGCATCCGCGACCTTGTCGGCCAAACCTTCGATCATCGTCCCCAACTCGTCGTCATCGATCTCGCGCGGAGTCTTCCATGGCGTGCGATTGCTGAATCCCACGCTGATCATGGTGTGATGGTCGTCGATCTCGACCTCTTTGCCTTCGCAGAAAACGATGGATTGCGCGCTGGCGTCGCGCAGCAGCTCGAGTACCTCGGGATCGTCGTCATTGCCGCCAATCACGAAGCATTTGACCCCGCTGCCTGCGAGGCGCGTCTCGGCGAGGTCAAGCCAAGACGCGAGTCGCTCGCTGGCAAGTTCGTGGAACAGGCGATCGATGGCTGCGGGATCCGACCGAACCACCCGGTACTCATCCTCGTCC
>JBAVOG010000017.1:0-3462 GCA_049691875.1 Burkholderiales bacterium
GCTTGGCTGAAATCTCGACCCGCGACTGGATCCGGCGCTGGGCAGCGCGGATCAAGTCGGCACCGAGGACGTTCTCGCGCGGCCAGCGCGTCTTGAGCGAGTCTGCGTGGTCGAGCATCGTGCGGTCCAGCCGTTCCGAGAGCGTTCGCGATTCCTCCGCGATCACATGGAGGAATCTGGTCCGCTGCGCGTCGTCCATGTCGCCGTAGTCACGCAGGCTCTCCGCGGCCGCCCGGATATTGGCGAGCGGCGCACGGCTGCCCTCGGTCAGTGCGTGCAGCACGCGATCGCGGCGCGTATCGTCCTCGAATGTGCGGGTCACATCGTCCAGGGTGAGGACGAAGCCGGTGACTTCGCGCTCCCCGGTCGCGCGCTCGTCGTTTGCGTGCAGGAGTCCGTGGATCGGCGCCATATGAACTCGCAGCAGTTGCCCGTCCTGCGTCGAAGTGAGGAACTGTACGACGGGATGAGCGTCGCCCTGATCGAGACGCTGCGCCACCGTGTCGAGTCCGTGTGCCACGAGATTGCGGTCGATCATTCCGAAAATCGAGCGGCCCAGGCCGACAGGAGTCACGGCGCCTGCAGCGCCGCCGGCGAAGAGCTGCCGCGCGCGCTCGTTGTAGAGCAGTATGCGGCCCTCGCGGTTGCAGACGAGCACCCCCTGGGTGAGCTCGGACATGAGGGCGGCGAGCCGGTTACGCTCTTCCTCGACCGAGGCCTTGGCTTCGGCGATCCGCGCGCCGACCTCCTCGCGCAGCTCGCGTGCGCGCCCGGCGAACTCGTTCAGGACCTCGCCGAGCTGGCGCAGCCCGCTCACGCCCCGGGGCTCGATGCGATAGTCGGGGTTCGCAGTCAACATGACGCGCGCCTCTTCGGCGAGGCTTCGTGCGTCCGTGAAAGAGGAGCGAATGACCGGCTGCAGCATGACACTGATCAGACCGACACCCAGGATGCCGACCAGGACGAGTACGCCCGTGCGCGGCGCCAGAATCTCCACCGCCGCGGCGCGATCCTCCGGTCCCAGTCCCGACCAGACGACGCCCCCCGCGAGACCGACGACTCCCGCGACGATCCCGAGCGTGATCGCAAACGCGAGGGCAAGGCTCGCTCCGTCACTCATCTCGACCCGTCGAGCAGATCTTTCACCCGCGCGACGAGCTCCTTCGTCGCAAAGGGTTTCGTGATGTAGGCATCTGCACCGAGCGCGAGGCCTTTCTGCATCTCCGTATCGCGCCCCTTTGCCGTCAGCATGACGACCTTCACGTCCGGGGACCGTGGACTGGCGCGGATCTGCTGACAGACCTCGAATCCGTTGCGGCGTGGAAGCATGACGTCGAGCAGGACGAGATCGGGCATGAATTCGGCCACTTGCGCGAGCGCGTCATCGCCGTTCTCCGCGACGCGAACCTCGTACCCTTCCCGCTTCATCAGGAACTCCAGCGAGAGCACGATGTTCGGCTCGTCGTCCGCGATCAGGATTCTGTGCGCCATGGTTGAGCCTCTCATTTCACTGCGACCGGCGCAGCGCTCGCGTGCTCCGCGCCCCCGGGCTGCAACGGCAGCGTGAAGGAGAACGTCGACCCCCGGCCGGGCTCGCTCTCGACCCAGATGCTGCCCCCGAAGTGCTCGATGATGTGGCGGCTGATCGGCAGTCCCAGACCCGTGCCCTGCGGCTTTCCGGTCAGGGTATCGCCAACCTGGCGGAACTTCTCGAAAATCGTCTTCCGGTCCTGCGCGCTGATGCCCGGCCCGTTGTCCGTGACATCAACGCGCAGGCTCCCACTTTCGACCCGCGCGGCGATTTCCACTTTCGAATCCGACCGGTCGCAGAACTTTACCGCGTTCGAGAGCAGGTTCAGCAGCACCTGCAGGAGGCGATCGCGGTCCACCCGCACCCGCGGCATCGCCGGCCCCGAATGTTCCCGGAGCGCGACCCGCCTTTCGCGGAAGAGCTGGCTCGTGGTGGCGACTGCGTCGCCGATGACTTCGCGAATATCCACTGTGGATATGTTCCACTCTGCCTGGCCGGACTCGATCTTCGCCAGGTCGAGCACCTGGTTGATCATGCGCGTCAGTCGCTCGGTCTCCCGAGCAATGATGCCGAGGAACCGGGTGCGCTCGGACATCGGCAAATCAGGGTCGTCGAGCAGGATCTCGGCGAAGGCTCGGATCGACGTGAGCGGCGTGCGCAGCTCGTGGGTGACCGTCGAGATGAAATCGTCCTTCATCCGGTCGAGCTCCTGTAGTCGTTCGTTAGCCGCCTTGAGCTCGGCCGTCGCCTCCTCGAGCTCCCGCGACTTCTGCTCGAGCCGGTGGCTGTAGACGACGACCTGCGAGGCCTCGTCGAGGATCGCACGCACTTCCTGGAGCGTCAGCGCTTCCTCCTTCACGACCGACGCCACCATGATCCGCGCCGAGGCCGCACCGATGGCGCCGGCGAGCTGCATCTCGACCGCGCCGACGAGCTCGGCATCGGCCTCGAGATCCGGATCGGGCCAGTCCCGCCCGCGCACACGTGCATAGCCGGCGAACGCCGCCTCGGCGGCATCCACCCCGAGGAAGCGTGCGAGCACATTGTAGAGATCCGGCACCGAGGCGGTTCCGCGCCACAGTCGCGCGCCGCCCGTCGCGCCGCGGAAAACGTCGACGAACAGGTTGGCCTGGCGATGCTCCTCGGCGCCCGGCGTGTCGAGAAGCGATACGAGGACGTAGGCCCCGACGTTGCCGATCATGCTCCAGATCATTGCATGCGTGATCTGGTCGAGACCCACGAGCCCGAAGAGCTCGAGCGGCTTCAACAGCGCGATGCCGAATGGACCGGTCTCGAGCAGGCTCCGCGGCAGCCAGTCGGAGCGAGCCAGCGCGGGCAGAAGCAGGGTGTAGAACCACACGCCGAACCCGGCGACGAGTCCGCAAAATGCACCGCGGCGCGTGCCGCCCTTCCAGAAGATGCCGCCCAGCACCGCCGGGGCGAACTGCGCGACCGCGGCGAACGAGATGAGCCCGATCGAGACCAGCGCATATGCCTCGCCGGCCAAGCGGAAATACAGATATCCGAGCAGCAGGATGAGGACGATCGACGTGCGCCGGATGCCGAGCAGCAGGCCGGTGAGGTCGCGCCGTCGCGTGAGTCCCAGGCGGCGCATCCGCAGCAGGGCCGGCATCACGAGATCGTTGCAGACCATGGTCGAGAGCGCGATCGTCTCGACGATCACCATCCCGGTCGCGGCCGAGAGCCCGCCGATGAAGACGAGCAGCGCGAGGAGCTCCTGCCGTTCGAACATCGGAATCGCGAGCACGAACGTGTCGGCGTCCACGCCACCGCCCGGAAAGAGCAGGCGGCCGCCGAACGCGAGCGGCAGCACGAAAATGTTGATCGCGAGCATGTAGGCCGGGAAAAGCCAGATCGCCTTGTGCAAGTGCCGCTCGTCGACGTTCTCGATGACCGTGACCTGGAACTGG
>JBAVOG010000018.1:0-2028 GCA_049691875.1 Burkholderiales bacterium
TCGCCGAGCTGCGCCGGCTCGGCGACCGCCTCACCGCGGTCTTCCGGGACCTGCCGATCGCCGCCGGCTTTCGCGACGACTGGGGCGAGGAGAGTTTCGTCGTCAAGCTCGCGGTCGATCCCGATCGCGCCAACCTCGCGGGCGTCACCAACCAGGACGTCGCCGGCTCCGCCAGCGCGGGGATCAGCGGCAGTCAGGTGACCGTCCTGCGTGAAGGCGACAAGCAGATCCCCGTGGTGGCGCAGCTGCAGTTCGATGAGCGCGCGAATCTCTCGGACGTCCAGAATCTGTACGTCTACTCGGCGTCCGGCACGCAGAACGCGCCGCTCGGCCTCGTCGCGTCGGTCCGCACCGACCTGGAGACGCAGCGCATCCAGCGCATGGACCACTATCGGACGATCACGGTGGAGGGCTTCCCGGCCGGGAACTTGTATCCGTCGCAGGTGATGAACGCGGCGCGCCCGGCGCTGACGGCCTTCGAAAAGAGCCTGCCCCCCGGCTTCCAGGTCACGATCTCCGGCGCCGAAGCCAAGCAGAAGCACGGTTTCCGGCAGCTCGGCATCCTGCTGGCGATCTCGGTCGCCGCAATCTTCGTCTCGCTGGTCATCCAGTTCAACCACGCCGCGAAACCGCTGCTCGTGTTCGCCGCGGTGCCTTACGGGGCAGTGGGCGCGGTCGCCGCGCTGTGGATCATGGGCGCCCCGTTCAGCTTCATGGCGTTTCTCGGCATCACCAGCCTGGTCGGGGTCATCGTGAGTCACGTGATCGTGCTGTTCGATTTCATCGAGGAGAACCGCGCGCGCGGAGAGCCGCTGCAGGATTCGCTGCTCGATGCCGGCATCGTGCGGTTGCGGCCCGTGATGATCACGGTTCTGGCGACCATGTTCGCCCTGGTTCCCCTGGCGATCCACGGCGGCCCGCTGTGGCAACCGCTGTGCTTCGCGCAGATCGGGGGGCTCGCGCTCGCCACGTTCATCGAGCTGCTCCTCGTCAAGGTCTTCTACGTCATCTTCGTGCTGGATCTGAAGATCGTGAAGTGGGACGCCAAGCCGGACGCGGCAGGCACTGCGTCGACTGCGGCGGGCGCTCCCGGCTGACCCCTTCCGTTTCATCCTGCCGCAAGGAGGACGACATGATGCGTACCGTCGTGCTGTTCACGTTGGCCGCCGCGCCCGCATTCGGCGCCGATAGTGCGTTGCCTTTCGAGCGCGCCCCCGCCACGACCAGCATGCCCGTACTGGCGCAAGCCGATCAGGCAAGTGCTCCGACCGGCACCTATGGGCAAGGCGAAGTGCTGACGCTCGAAGAGGCCATCGCGCTCGCACTGCAGAAGAACCGGCAGGTCCAGAACTCGACGCTCGACGTCGCGAAATCGAACGACCAGATCGAATCGAGCAAGACGCAGCGCTATCCGCAGCTCCAGATCGCGGTGACGCCCGCCTACAGCATCACCCCGATCGATCTGACGTATCAGCAGGGCGCGTTTGGCACCTATCCGGCACCGGTCGGTCCGATCCCTGCACAGACCACGACCCTGACCACGGACCGCGGGTACAGCACCGCCATCTCCGCGAGCGTGTCTCAGCCGATCAGCCAGCTCTACAAGATCGGACTCAGCATCGAGCAGCTCGGCGTCGGGGCCGACATGTCCAAGCAGGATCTGCGCAATCAGCGGCAAACCATCGTGAACAACGTCAAGCAGGCGTACTTCGCGGTGCTTCAGTCGCAAAGTTCGCTCGAATCGCTCCGCGAGCAGGTCGCGTCCTCGAAAGAGGTCTTGCGCGTGGTCACCGAGCAGGCGGCCGAGCAGACCGCGCTCGAGCCGACTCTGCTTCAGTCCAGGGCGTCGCTCGCACAGGCCGAGTACAACGTCGGCGCGACCCGCCACACACTGGCCTCGCAGAAGGAGAACCTCAACTACCTGCTCGGGCGCGATCCGGAGACGCCCTTCGCGGTCCGCGAGGTTCCGTCGGCGACTCCGCTGCAGAACGATCTCGCGGCGGCGCGCGCGGCGGCCCTGCGCCAGCG
>JBAVOG010000019.1:0-4204 GCA_049691875.1 Burkholderiales bacterium
ACACGGGGGTAGCTACCGACATCGACGTCGCCATACCCACGGCGGCACCGGGTGCGGGTCGCCCTACAGTTCTAGTGTTCCGTCAGGCTTTCGCTTGCGTCATCGAGGTGAAATTGAGAAGCCATTCGATCCTCCCGTCAGCAGGCTATTCGGAGCGACCCCGTTCGTCGAACGCCCTCTCCACCGACTTGAACGCAGACCAATAGGCATCCAGAACTTCCGTGAGCCAGTCGAGTGTCCGGCTCGTCATGTCCATGCTGAAACGAATGCCATCGTTGACGAGCTCGAAGCGGTCGCTGTCCTTAAGCTGCGGGCCCGCGTAGAGGCCGTCCTTCGGCGCCGCCCTCCGCGGCGCTAATTCCAGGCCGGGAACATGCGCGATCATGTCGCGAATCTTCTTAAACTCCGGGAAGCGCGTGTTGAAGCGCTTCATCGCGCGCTCCATGGCGTCATCGTCCACCAGTGAAGCGACGGCGGAACAGGCAAGGATGGACTTCCTGCGTAGGCTGTCCATGGCGTCGCGCAAAAACCACATCCGCATCGCCGCCTCGTGGATGGAGATCCACTGCCAGTCCCATGCCAGTGCACCATTCATGTTCGCAGGCTTCGATCTGCCGAAGCGGTATAGCTCAAGCGCCGCGGCGAATTTTTCAACGTGATAGCGAAGCGCGCTCACCGCGGCGTTCAGCCAACGGACCTGGTCGTCAGTTTCCTTGGACAGCCCGACGGGCGGCGAGAGGTCGGGCGCTTTCAGGTGCGGGAGATGCATGCGCTATCAATAGATCGTTAGGGGTCTTCCGCCAGTCCCACGGCGGCACCGGGTTCGGGTCGCACCATAGCTAAAGACAAAATGGCCCACACGCGGCGGGCTTCTTTCGGATAACCCTGCCACTCAGTGCAGCTTGCGGAGGCGAGAGAAGCCGACGCCGGCGAGGGCGACGCCGAGGAGCGCAGCTACGAGGGCACCGCAAGCGCGCGTAGCTCGCTCGCGGCGGTCGGCTCGAGTGCGGGGTTGGGCGACGCTCCTGCGGTCCTTGGCCTGCCACCAGACCTTGATTGACGAGGGAAGCGGCATCACCCATGCCTTCGCCCTGACCTAAATCCACCGGGCAAACCCGTTCTGGAGGTTAACAAGCATAACACCGCGGACTCTCGGCATTCGCGCAAGCACCAATAGCCCAAGCCCTCCTGCGTTCGTAAACAATTGTCAAAAGTCTTGGATTAATCCGTTCAGCTACGCTCAAGACTGAAGCCAGGAGGAGATTGCCGTGGGTAGACTGATCGTTCTTGCCCTTGTCACCGCTCTCGGCAACTGCGCACCGCTCATCAAGGATCCTTGCGTGCGTACAGGGAGGGGTGGCCGACTAGGAGGTCACGATGAGATCAGCCATAGTTCTATGCCTGCTGCTCGCCGGGTGTGCGACCCCGCCGAGCGCAGATCCATCGAAGGTTGAGTCGGGCTGCGCCATGAAGTGCATGGCGTACCTCACCAAATGCGATCAGGGGTTCACGTTCTTCCCGATCGTCCATCAGGCGCAGTGCAACGACACCTACGACGTTTGCATAAAGGGCCGCCCGGCTCGCGTTGCGGGATGAAGAGGGTCTGATGCTCTACCGAAGACGCTCGCGGCGATCACTCCACCCTGTGGACGCCACCTTTGCTACAGCAGTGCAGTTAACGTCCCCAAAGGGGTTGACGTTCTGGGTTCCGGCCTGGATGTGCGGTCGGCCGGTGGGTAGGTTGTTGCTCCCGGATCAACCGTGCCTATGGGGAGTCATAGTCGCTAGGCGGATACATTTGTCGGACAATTCGTCGGGAGTTTGATTCGATCCAACTCGTGGTCGTGTTCCCGAGCGGGTGGTGGGAGCGGGAGGCGGGAGCGGAAAGAAAAGCGCCCGGCACGCGGCGGGCTTCGTGGAGTTGGTGATACTCAGTACAGCTTGCGGCGGCGAGAGAAGCCGAGACCGGCCAGGGCGATACCGAGAAAGCGATCCGAGCTAGACCGATCACTTCGGTCGCGACCTTGGCGGCCTTCGCCGTGGTCGCCGCGGGACTCGCGAGCTATCTTGCCTATCGCGTCAGGCGTTGACTACGCGGCCGGGCGGACGGGCTCATAGCTCCAAACCGCTACCGTGTGGCCGAACCAGTCCTCGAGTCGTACCGACGCCTCGTCCGTCCTGGCGTAAGTCGTCGCGTAATGTATGGCTTCCTGCGATGTACCGAAGACCAGTGCGTCGTCGGCGCCGTCCTTGACGACCTCCCACCCGTCAAACAGAGCCGCTGGATACACCACGTATGTGGACTGTCTCGCGCTGACGTTTGAACTCGACATACTGATTGGCGAAGCAAGACCCGTTCCCGAGCGTCAAAAGATACCGGCTACCTACGGGGGAAACGAGGAACTAGTTCCGCGGGCCTTCACGAAGCGCCGCCCGGCATGATGTTGACGCCGAGCTCCGCGAGGACATCAGAACCTGGGACGTATGGGCGCGAGACGCACCGGCTCGTGGTCGTGTTCCCGTGCGGGCGGTGGGAGCGGGAGGCGGGGGCGGAGAGGGATAAGGGATAAGCAAATCAATCCGGCTCGTTCGACGTGTGCGGCGGATCCGGCTGCACGGTGCGGTTTGGCGAGGAGCCTTGGGCGATGCAGGGGACATTTCGCGCGCGCGATCGAGCGCCTCGGAACGCCCGTTGGCTCCGGGAACGCATTTCAGGCCCAGGGCAACGACGCCCCCCGCTCGAGCGCGAGCGCTTGGACGATCGAGCCGGGGCCTCGCACGGCGCTAGGCGATGTCAGGGAGCGGGTGATAGGTGATGGGGATGACCGCGCTAGGCGGCCTGTCGAGCGCTTCAACGGGTGGGCCCCGCTCGGCGGGCTCGGGTGCCCAGCGTCCGAGGTGCGCGAGGATACGCCGCACCACGGCCGGATCGTCGATCAGCGCGATCACGCGCATGGGGCCTTTGCACTTGGGACACTCAGGGGGATCGGCTTCGTAGACTTTGCGGATCAGCTGCGCCCAGGCAGCCTTGGCGCGCTGGGCGAACTCGCTCACGGTTTCAGCGCTCGCCGCGCAGGGCCCGAGGCCGTCCCGACCCATGCGGGCCTTGGCGCGTTCATCGCGGGCGTGCGCCTACGCCGTGACCTCGCGTACGTGAGGCACATCGCGCGTTCCGACCGCCCGCACGGCTGCTGCTTCGAGCGTGGCGACCGCGATGGTCTCACCCTCGTAGTTCACGAACTCGACCTCGTACGCCGCGCCGCCTTCATAGGCGTGCACCACGGTACCCACATCGCCCTTCACCAGACCTTCGGCGGCCAGGTCTCGCATCAGCGCCACTGAATCGTGCTCCCGGATCATTCGTCGCGCTCCTTCGAGGGGTAGGCCGTCACCAGACGCACCAACGATCCCTCTTCGATCCATACCGAAACGATCTTGTAACTCCGCCCGTTCGGCGCGTCCATCTCGCCGGATGCGACGTACTTCACGCCCCAGGTGCTCGAGGTCCTTTGTATCTCGGCGCCCGCCGCTTGCGCTCTCAACGCGGCCGCCAGGTCTTCCTAGCGGCCCGCGGAGAATTCGATCGACAAGAAGAACCGAGCCTTTGCCCGACTGGCGAACGTTCCGGAGCCGAGAAGATAATCGACGACCTTTGACCGCTCGACCTGCGCCTGCTCGAAATCCGGCTTCCCCGGCATGCGCGTGGTCACA
This sequence comes from Burkholderiales bacterium, assembly GCA_049691875.1. Classification (GTDB taxonomy): domain Bacteria; phylum Pseudomonadota; class Gammaproteobacteria; order Burkholderiales; family SG8-39; genus JAABRB01. The sequence goes on from JBAVOG010000019.1 coordinate 3,712, forward strand.
TGCTCCTGCGGTACTGCCCCCCGACTTCGAAGAGTGCGTGGGTGATCTGCCCGAGCGAGCACACACGCACCGCGTCCATCAGCACCGCGAAGACGTTCTCGTTGCCGATCACCGCCTCCTGCAGCCGCGCGAGCATCGCCGCCGATTCCTTGGCATGCCGCTTCTGGAAATCCCGCAGCCGCCTCAACTGCGACTGCTTCTCCTCGTCCGACGAGCGGATGAGCTCGAGGTGCTCGGGCACCGCCTCCCCGTGCGGGTTGCGGAACGTGTTCACCCCGATGATCGGGTAGGAACCGTCGTGCTTCTTGTGCTCGTAGTGGAGCGACTCCTCCTGGATCTTGCCGCGCTGGTAGCCCGTCTCCATCGCCCCCAGCACCCCGCCGCGCTCACTGATCGCCTCGAACTCGCGTAGCACCGCCTCCTCGACGAGCTCGGTGAGCGCCTCGATGATGTAGCTCCCCTGGTTGGGGTTCTCGTTCTTCGCCAGGCCCCA
>JBAVOG010000020.1:0-3409 GCA_049691875.1 Burkholderiales bacterium
CGAACACGCTCCCGAAGGCGACGTAGTCGGCACCTGCTTCCTTCGCGGCGAGTGCGAGATCCAGACGGTTGTAGCACGATACGCCGAGCAGCTTGTCCGGGCCCAGCTGCCGGCGCGCCGCGACGAGATCGCCGTCCGCGGCGCCGAGATGCGCACCGTCCGCGCCTGCCTCGCCGGCAATGTCGACGTCGTCATTCACGATCAGCGGTGCGCGATAATCCTGGCACAGTTCGACGAGCGCGCGCGCCTGTTCACGACGTAGCGCCCCGTTCCCATTCTTGCTCCGGTATTGAATGGCGGCCGCGCCTCCGACCAGTGCGGCGCGAACGAGGACGAGGAGCCGATCGGTGTCCCGCTCCTCCGGCGTGATCGCGTACAGTCCGCGTGGCAGCACTCGCATGAATCAATCCTCGCGCGCCGGCTCGTCGGCATCTTTATCCAGATCCCTATTCGGATCCTCGACCGTGCGCGCCCAGAAGAAGCGGTCGGGAATGAGTTGGCCCATGCCCGGACGGAAAGCGGCACGCAGCGCCTGCCACGTGTACTCCTGTGCCTCGCGGACGGCCTCCGGCACCTCCAGACCGTTCGCGAGCGTCGCGGCGATCGCAGACGCAAGCGTACAGCCCGAGCCGTGGTAGCTTCCCGGCAGGCGCTCCCATTCGTCGGCACGCACGAGCCCGTCCTCGGCGTAAAGCGTGTTCACGACTCCGGGCGTGCCGTCGTGGGTGCCGGTGATCAGCACGTATTCCGCTCCGAGCTCGAGCAGGCGCGTAGCGCAATCGGCGAGCGGAAAATCGTCGTCGTCATCCGCCTGCACCAGCCGCCGCGCCTCGACACTGTTCGGCGTGAGCACGGTCGTCTGTGGGATGAGAAGCTCGCGCATGGCGGCAATCACGTCTTCCGTGGCGAGATCGTCGCCCCGACCCGACGCGAGCACGGGGTCGAACACGAGGGGAACGTCCGGGTAGTCCGAAACGACCTCGGCGATGGCGGCCACATTCTCCACGCTGCCCGCCATGCCGATCTTGAATGCGGCGACCGCCATGTCCTCCAGCAGGCTGCGGGCCTGATCGACCACCCATTCCGCGTCGATCGGCATCATCTGCTGGACGCCGGCGGTGTCCTGGACGGTGAGCGCGGTCACCACGGAGAGCCCGTGGCAGCCCAGCGATCCGAGGGTCAGCAGGTCGGCTTGCAGGCCGGCGCCCGAGGTCGGGTCCGAGCCGGCAAACACCAGAACGAGCGGTGGTGCGGGGAGAAGCATCGGAGCGGCCCGACAGGCCGGGTGGCGAGCGGCCGGTGCCGCAGGGTAAGATGTGCGCCGATTTTAGCCCAAACCATTGGTGATATGACGGAAACTGCTCAAAAGTCGAAGACTTGGATGTGCCTGATCTGCGGATTCATCTATGATGAAGCAGCCGGATTGCCCGATGAGGGCATTGCTCCCGGCACGCGCTGGGAAGACGTCCCCCTCAACTGGACGTGCCCCGAGTGCGGGGCGCGCAAGGACGACTTCGAATTGGTCGAGATCTGACCTTCGGGCGGCCTCCCCGCCCCCGAATCCCTGACTGAGGCACTTTTCAAACTTCAGAAACTGCGTTAAAAAGTTGTCCGAAGCTATGATTCCCACATAGCCATTCGGCCCAACCGTCCATTAGAATTCCCCGACGCGCTAGCCTTGGGCGGGGGTGGGGTTTCCCCGATTCGGGCCGAACAGGAGACTCCGAGTGGGCGATACGGCCAACAATCTTGCCGGGACCAAAGTGATGGTGATCGACGATTCGAACACCATCCGCCGCAGCGCTGAGATTTTTCTGATGCAAGCCGGTTGCAAGGTGATCCTTGCCGAGGACGGCTTCGACGCGCTCGCGAAGATCAGCGACCACCAGCCCGACATCGTCTTCTGCGACATCATGATGCCGCGTCTCGACGGCTATCAGACCTGCGCGCTGATCAAGAAGAATCCGCACTTCGCCCAGACACCGGTGATCATGCTCTCGTCCAAGGACGGTCTCTTTGACCGGGCACGCGGCCGCATGGTCGGATCCGACGAGTACCTGACCAAGCCGTTCACGAAGGACAGTCTGTTGAAAACCGTCGGCGCACACACGCCAAGTCGGGTCTGAGATTCTAGGAGAAGTACCCCATGACCGTAAACAAGATCCTGGTCGTCGATGATTCGCCGACCGACCGCCAGTTCATGACGGAGACGCTTTCGAAGAAGGGCTACAAGGTGGTCACCGCCGACAGCGGCGAGGCGGCCGTCGAGAAGGCGAAGAGCGAAATGCCCGACCTGATCCTGATGGACGTGGTGATGCCGGGATTGAACGGCTACCAGGCAACGCGCGCCATCACGCGCGACGAGAAGACCAAGCACATTCCAGTGATCATGTGCACCAGCAAGGGTGCCGACACCGATAAGATCTGGGGCATGCGCCAGGGCGCGCTCGACTACCTCGTCAAGCCCGTGGATCCGCAGCAGCTGCTCGCGAAGATCGCGACCCTCAACTAACCGACGGAAATCACCGGACGCGGTATTTGGTCATGGCGAAACGAATCAGCCTGCGCGAGTTTCAGCAGAATCTCGTGCACCGTCTGGGCGAGGCGGCTGTCTCCACGGAGGCGCCGTCGGCCCGTCTTGGCGTGGAGGTGGGCGGCGAGAAATGGCTGATGCGCCTCGAAGAGGCAGGCGAAGTGATGCCGGTCCCCCCGATCGCGCCCGTGCCGCTCATGCGCTCGTGGTATCGCGGCTTGACCAACATTCGCGGCAATCTCTACAGCGTAGTCGACTTCGCCGCCTTCCAGGGTGGGATGGACACCGTGATCACGCCGGAGAGCCGCCTGATCTTGGTGGCGGACCGTTTCAGCATGGGTGCCGCCTTGCTGGTGGGGCGCATGCTCGGCCTGCGCAACATCAGTGCACTCGAGCGCCAGGAAGACACTCCGCAGCATGCCTGGGTGAGTGGCTGCTACCGGGATGGAGATGGGGAGCTCTGGCGGGAGCTCGGCATGTCCGAGCTGCTGTTTGACAATAATTTTTTGCAGGCGGGCGTGTAGCCGCCGACACATCCGATCGATTCAAAAGGGGTTAATCGCGTCGCGTCCCGTCCGGTTTTTCGGGCCTCCGGTCCGAGAGGGCTGGCCGCGATGCAGATGAGGGGTTAGGGGGTTACATGGCAGTCAAGCTATCCGCACTGAACTTGCCGTTCGGCAAAGGCAAGCCCGAGGCCAAACCGGCCGAACGCAAGGTCGCCGCAAAGCGGCCCATGAAGGCGGCGCCCGATGTGACGGGACGCGCGGCCGGTGCCGCACGCGTCGCCAAGATCGGAGGCATGCCGCTCTCGCGCCAGACCCAGGTGCTGGCGATGTTGCTCATCGTTTTTGCCGCGGCCGCCGTGGTGCTCACGTT
>JBAVOG010000021.1:0-2382 GCA_049691875.1 Burkholderiales bacterium
CACCGGGCCGGAATCCGGCTCGAAGGGCCTGTCGGCATTCGTGGTCGATGCCGGCACGCCCGGGTTCACCATCGCGGCGCGCATCCGCACGATCGCACCGCACCCGCTCGCGACGCTTGCGTTCGACAACTGCCGCGTGCCGGCACAGGCATTGCTCGGCGCGGAAGGCGAAGGCTTCAAGATCTCCATGAGCACGCTCGACGTGTTTCGTACGACGGTCGGTGCCGCCGCGCTGGGGCTCGCCCGCCGCGCGCTCGACGAGGCGCTGCGACGCTGTCGGGAGCGCGCCGTGTTCGGCAAGTCGCTCGGAGCGTATCAGCTGACCCAGGCGAAAATTGCCGACATGGCACTTGCCGTGGATGCCGCGGCATTGCTCGTGTACCGCTCGGCGTGGACGCGCGACACCCAGGGTCGGCGAGTGACGCGCGAAGCGTCGATGGCGAAGCTCCACGCGACCGAGATGGCGCAGCAGGTGATCGACCAGGCCGTGCAGCTCTTCGGCGGAACGGGTGTCGTCTCGGGCACGCCGGTCGAGACGCTTTATCGCGAGATCCGCGCGCTGCGGATTTACGAGGGCACGAGCGAGATCCAGCGGCTAGTGATCGCCAATGCCGTCATGTCCGGTGATGGTGCCGGCTGACACGCCAGGCGCGGCGAGCGGCAGGATGAGCTCGCCCGGCACCGTCGAGAGCGTGGTGACCGACCCCAGGCTGGTCGGCGAACGGCGCGAGCAGATCGTGAACGCGGCGATCAAGCTCTTCTCCGAGCAGGGCTACTACAGCACGACGATCCAGCACATCGCCCGCGAAGCCGGAATCAGCGTCGGGCTGATCTACCAGTATTTCCGCGACAAGGACGATGTTCTCTTCCTCACGCTCAAGCTCGTGCTCGATACGTACGAGAAAGAGATTCCTGCGGCGCTCGAGGGCGTGGATCAACCGCTGGAGCGCCTGTGCGTCGCGATCGGCGCGTATTGCCGGGTGGTCGACAAGCTGCGTGAAGCAACGGTGCTCACCTACCGCTCCACGAAGTCGCTGCGTGCCGACCGACGCATTTTCATCAAGGATGGCGAACTCCGTACCAACCGGCTGCTGGAGGCCTGTCTGCGCGCATGCATAGCGGGCGGGCAACTGCGTCCGGTGGATGATCAGCTCCTCGTGTATCAGTACGTGCTCTTTGCCCATGCGTGGGCACTCAAGCAGTGGGCTCTGCGGGAGCGCTATTCGCTCGACGAGTACATCGACGAGGGCATCAAGTTGCTCGTCGAGCCCTTCCTGACCGAAAAGGGACGTGCCGCGATGACGCGTATCAAGCGCAAGCAGCGGCGCCGCGACTGAGTCGCGCGCTTGCGGACCGGAAACGCGCCGGCCGCGGGCGCCGCAACGCTGAGTGTGGGTTGTTGCATTGCGACATCGGCGTCGCTTGCGGGCACGCCGATCCCGCCGGCAGTCGCGCAAGCGACTCAGGAACGGCTCGGCGTCACTGTCGTGGCCTGCTGGGGCATCACCGAGTGCTGCAGCGTCACGATGACGCCACCGCGCGGGTACAAGGTTCTCGAATCGGATGGCTGCGCGTTGGACGGCGCGGAAGTGCGCATCGTCGACGAACGCGGAAGCGAGGTGCCCCGCGGGGTCGAAGGCACACTGCAAATCCGCGGTGCAGCGCTCTTCGTCGGCTACCGCAAACGCCCACAGCTATACGCGCTGGATCCGGACGGCTGGTTCGATACAGGGGATGTGGCGCGCATGGACGACGAGGGGTACATCCGGATCTGCGGACGCAACAAGGACATCGTGATTCGCGGCGGGGAAGACATCCCGGTGATCGCGGTGGAAAGTGCGCTCTACCGGATGCCGGAGATCGCGGATGTCGCCATCGTGACGATGCCCGATCCGCGACTGATCGAGCGGGCGTGCCCGGAATCTTCTGCCGGAGGTCGAAGTGAACGCCGTGATGTGATGCAGGTCCACGGACACTTCGTCCCAACGGGACCGCGTGGACGGTGTTAGGCTTTGCGGCATCACCAGCGTTTGCCGCCGGTTTCCGCCGCCGGCGATCTGCCGATGAAGCCTGGCCTCGTACACGTCCACTTTGCACGCTTCGTTGCTTTGTTGGCTGCGACGACGATCCTCGCCGTCGCACCGCGCGCAGCGTCTGCCCAGTCCGCGGCAAGCTTCATCGTCGCGATCGGCGCCGTCCAAGTGGTCGACGCCGCGGGTCGCGTCCGTGCGGGTGAACGCGGCGGTCCGCTCGTGCCCGGCGATCGGGTCATCACCGGCGCCGACGGGCTTGCCCAGATCCGATTCTCGGACGGCGCGATGCTCTCGGTGCGCGCGAGCTCCGATCTGAAGATCGAAGCCCACTCTTTCCGCGGTGAGAACG
>JBAVOG010000022.1:0-6493 GCA_049691875.1 Burkholderiales bacterium
GCGCCTGGGCGTCGGCGTAGACTTTCTCGCCGAGCTTCTGCGCGGCTGTCGAGAGCGCCTGGCTCTTGGCTTCGATGGTCGCCTTGTCGTCGGACTTGAGCGCCTCTTCGGTGTCCTTGAGTGCCGCTTCGATCTTCGCTTTCTCGTCCGCGTCGATCTTGTCGCCGTGCTCGGCGAGCGACTTCTTCACCGTGTGCACCAAGTTATCGGCCTGGTTGCGCGCGTTCACCAGCTCGTGCGCCTTGCGGTCGTCGGCCGCGTGCGCTTCGGCGTCCTTCACCATGCGCTGGATCTCGTCCTCGTTGAGGCCCGAGTTCGCCTTGATGGTGATCTTGTTTTCCTTGCCGGTCGCCTTGTCCTTGGCAGACACGTGCAGGATGCCGTTTGCGTCGATGTCGAATGTGACCTCGATCTGCGGCATGCCGCGCGGTGCGAGCGGGAGGCCCTCGAGATTGAACTGGCCGAGGCTCTTGTTGCCGGATGCCATCTCGCGCTCGCCTTGCAGCACGTGGATCGTCACCGCGCTCTGATTGTCGTCGGCGGTCGAGAAGACCTGCTGCGCCTTGGTCGGGATGGTGGTGTTGCGCTTGATGAGCGCAGTCATCACGCCGCCGAGCGTCTCGATGCCGAGCGTGAGCGGGCTCACGTCGAGCAGCAGCACGTCCTTGACGTCGCCTTTGAGCACGCCACCCTGGATCGCTGCGCCGACTGCCACGGCCTCGTCGGGGTTGACGTCCTTTCGCGGCTCCTTGCCGAAGAACTCGCGAACTTTCTCCTGCACCTTCGGCATGCGCGTCATGCCGCCGACCAGGATCACGTCGTTGATGTCGCCGACCTTCACGCCGGAGTCCTTGATGGCGATCCGGCACGGCTCGATCGTGCGCTGGATCAGTTCTTCGACCAGGCTCTCGAACTTGGCACGGGTGATTTTCAGCGTCAGATGCTTCGGTCCGCTCTGATCCGCCGTGATGTAGGGCAGGTTGATCTCGGTCTGCTGCGAGCTCGAGAGCTCGATCTTGGCCTTTTCGGCTGCGTCCTTGAGACGCTGCAGCGCGAGCACGTCCTTGGAAATATCGACACCCTGCTCCTTCTTGAACTCGCCGACGATGTAGTCGATCACGCGCTGATCGAAGTCCTCGCCGCCGAGGAAGGTGTCGCCGTTGGTGGCGAGCACTTCGAACTGCTTCTCGCCCTCGACGTCCGCGATCTCGATGATCGAGATGTCGAAGGTGCCGCCGCCAAGGTCATAGACCGCGATCTTCTGGTCCTTGCGACCGCCTTTGTCCAGGCCGAACGCCAGCGCGGCCGCGGTCGGCTCGTTGATGATGCGCTTCACGTCCAGGCCCGCGATGCGGCCCGCGTCTTTCGTCGCCTGGCGCTGCGAGTCGTTGAAGTAGGCGGGCACGGTGATGACGGCTTCGGTCACGGTCTCGCCGAGATAGTCCTCGGCGGTCTTCTTCATCTTGCGCAGCACCTGCGCCGACACCTCGGGCGGCGCGATCTTCTTGCCGCGCACTTCCACCCATGCGTCGTTGTTCTCGGCGCGCACGATCGAGTAGGGCATCATGTTGATGTCCTTCTGGACCTCTTTCTCTTCGAAGCGGCGCCCGATGAGGCGCTTCACCGCGTAGAGCGTGTTCTTCGGGTTGGTGACCGCCTGGCGCTTGGCCGGTGCGCCGACCAGCACCTCGCCGTCCTCCATGTACGCGACGATGGAGGGCGTCGTACGGGCGCCTTCCGAGTTCTCGATGACCTTGGGCTTGCCGCCCTCCATGATGGCTACGCAGGAGTTGGTGGTGCCCAGGTCGATGCCAATGATCTTTGCCATGATTAGTGTCCTTGCGAGTGCTGGTTTTCTCGTTCCTGGCTTGTATTTGAGGCTAATTCGCTCAACTTCAACCTTCTTTGGGCTTCGAGACGGTTACAAGGGCGGGGCGGATCACGCGGTCGTGCAGGAGGTAGCCCTTCTGCAGCACGTTGATCACCGTGTTTGGCTCCTTTTCCGAGGGCAGCATGCTGATTGCCTCGTGCCGGTGCGGGTCGAACGGCGCGCCGGCTGGGTCGATTTCGCGGATCTGCTGGCGCTCGAAGATGCTCGCGAGCTGCTTCAGCGTGACCTCGACGCCTGCCCTGAGGCTTTCGACGGACTGAGATTCCGCACTGAGCGCGGCCTCCAGGCTGTCCTTGACCTGCAGCAGCTCGGACGCAAATTTCTCGAGCGCATACTTGTGCGCGCGGGCGATATCTTCCTGGGCCCGCTTGCGAACGTTCTCTGTCTCGGCCGCGGCACGCAGCCACGCCTCGTGATGCTCCTTCGCCTTGGTCTCGGCCGCCTGGAGCGCACCCGTCAGTTCGACGGCGTCTAGCGCGGTATGCTCCGGGTTGCCATCCTGGCGGGGCGTATCGTTGGGAGCAGGGTTGTTGGCGTCCCGCTTGCTGGGGTCCGGATGCATGTTTTGGTTGGTCTCTACGCGACCCGGAGGTTATTGGGGCGCGACCCTTGAATTCAAGCCCCCGCGATAGTACCTTTGGATCAAACAGATAACACAATGACGGAGTCCGAGCTCGACCTTCGCGGCACGGCCCCCAGCCGCGTCCAGACCACGGCTTTCAATGCGGTACGAGACCTTGCGCGCGGCAGCGCGGTGGTCCTGCTCACCGATCACGACACTGGCCTGCTCATGGAAAGCCTCAACCTGCAGCTGCGCGATCTGCTCGCGTGGGAGACGCGGGCAATCGCGGGCGGGTTCCGGACCCGGGTCGTGCTTCGTGAGGAAACCGAGCCGACCGACGTCATCGATCTCCTCACGCGGGACCACCGTCGCCTTGACGAGCGACTCGCGGTCGCGCTGCGGCGCGTGAACGCCGGCGATATGGTGGAGGCGCGGCGGCTCATCGCCGATTTCGCCACCGGGCTGGCGCGCCACCTCGATGCCGAAGATGCGCTGCTTGCCGAGCGGCTTCCCCGGCCGGCCGGCGCCGATGGCGAGAGCCACGTCGCGATCATGTTGCGCGAGCATGCCGAGATCCGCGATCAGCTTGCCGAAATCGCGGCCGGGTTCGGTTCCGCGGTACCGCCCGAACCGTGGGAGGTCGAGCCGTTCATTGCGATTCTGTCCGGCACGCTCGCGAAGCACGAGTACCGCGAAGAGTCGAACCTTTTTCCGCACTGGCGCGCCGCGCTGACCAGACTGGGGGAGCGGGAGCAGGCCGAACTGCTTGCAAAGGTGCGGGCAGTGCTCGCCGCCTGACCGGGGGCTAGTCCTTCGCGCCCATGGCCTTCGCGCGGCGCTCGCTTTGCCGCGAACCGGCTTGCGCCGCAGTCCGGTCCCAGACCGTCGTGGTCCAGCCGTGCAGATGGCCGAGCGCGATCGTCATGAGCGCCTTGATCCAGTCGTCGCGTTCGTTGAGGCAGGGGATGTAGCGAAACTCCTTGCCGCCGTTCGCGAGGAACGCGGCGCGACATTCGATATCGATCTCCTCGAGCGTCTCCAGGCAGTCGGCCACGAATCCCGGACAGATCACGTCCACCCGCCCGACGCCTTCGCGCGCCATGCGCTCGAGGGTCGGCTGCGTGTATGGCTTCAACCATTCAGCCCGGCCGAAGCGGGACTGGAAGGTGAGCGTCCACGTCGCCGGCGCGAGGTCCAGATCCTCGGCGAGCAGGCGCGCGGTCTTCTGGCACTCGCAGTGATACGGGTCTCCGCGGTCGAGCGCGAAACGCGGCAGGCCGTGAAAGCTCATCACCAGGCGGTCCGGGCGGCCGTGCTCGCGCCAATATTCCCGCACGGTATTGCCGAGCACGCTGATGTACGCCGGATGATCGTGGAAGTGCTTGACGAGGCGCAGCTCGGGAACGTTGCGCGTACGCGCCAGCACCGCGGCTACTCGGTCGAATGCCGTGGCGGTGGTGCTCGCGGCGTATTGCGGGTAGAGCGGCAGCACGAGGATGCGGTCGCAGCCGCTCGCCTTTAGCTTGTCGAGCGTGGCGTCGATCGATGGTTCGCCGTAGCGCATCGCGTAGTCGACCACGAACGGCGACTTCACCTGGAGCCCAAGGTAACCCTGCAACAGCTTGGCCTGTTGCTCGGTGTGCACACGCAGCGGGGAGCCCTCCGGTGTCCAGATCGCCGCGTACTTCTTCGCCGAGGCGCGCGGCCGCGTACGCAGGATGATGCCGTTCAGGATCAGCCACCAGATTGGCCGCGCAATCTCCACGACGCGCGGGTCGCTCAGGAATTCGCGCAAGTAGTGGCGGACGGCGTCCGGCGTGGGTTTCGCGGGCGTGCCGAGGTTCACGAGGAGGATCGCGGTTTTCGCGATGGTGCCGTGCTTGTACAGAGGCTCGGGGGCGAAGGTCATTTACACGGCTTTCGAACGATGCTCGCGGCGGTGACTTCGATCAACGAATTCAGCGTGCAAGTCAAAACCCGGTCGCACGAACAAGGGGGAAACCCCCTTGTATATCCCCCGGAACGAACAAGGGGCAAGCCCCTTGTAAATCCCCAACGGCGTTCTGCTACTCCTGGGAAAGCGCGCTGGAAACCAGCTTGGCCGTGATGTCGACGATCGGAACGACGCGTTCGTACGCCATACGCGTGGGCCCGATCACCGCCACCGTGCCGACGACCTGCCCGTCCACTTCGTAGGGCGAGGAGATGACGCTGCATTCGTCGAGCGAGCTCAGGGCAGTCTCGCCGCCGATGAAGATCTGCACGCCGGCCCCGTGCTGGCTCGCGTTGAGAATCTGCACCAGCGCCGTCTTCTTGTCGAAGAGCGCGAAGACTTCGCGCAGCCGCTCCATGTTCGACGCGAGATCGACCGAGTCGAGCAGATTGCGCTCTCCGGAGACCACGTATGTCTCCGCGCTCTCGTTGAGCGCCTCGCTGCTCGCATCGAGCGCCGCGGTCATGAGGGTGGACATCTCCGCGCGCAGCTCACGCAGCTCGTCGTGCACGCGGCGCCGGATCTCCTCCAGCGTCATGCCCGCATAGTGCTCGTTCACGAAGTTGGCCGCGGTCGTGAGCTCGCTCTGCGAATAGGCGTGCTCGGTGAAAAGAATGCGGTTCTGCACGTCGCCGCCCGGGGTGACGATGATGAGCAGCACGCGCTTCTCGGACAGCAGCAGGAACTCGATGTGGCGGAACGCAGGATCCTTGCGGCGCGTCGCGACGACGAGCCCCGCGAAGTGCGTGAGCTCGGACAGGAGCTGCGAGGCCTGGCTAATCACGCGCTGCGGATGATCCGGATGGAGCTGACCTTCGATCTGCTCGATCGCCATCCGCTCGAGCGGCTTCACGGTCATGAGCGTGTCGACGAACATCCGATAGCCGCGCGAAGTGGGGATGCGGCCGGCGGAAGTGTGCGGGCTTGCGATGAAGCCCATCTCCTCGAGGTCGGCCATGACGTTGCGCACGGTTGCCGGAGACAGGTCCAGGCCGGAAAACTTGGAGAGGGCGCGCGAGCCCACTGGCTCGCCATCGGCGATGTACCGCTCGACGAGCGTCTTGAGCAGGATTTGCGCGCGCGGGTCAAGCATGCAGACCATTCTACCTGACTCGAGACGACCGAGAAGGGACTGGTTTGACGGGCATTTGTCGGAGGTTTGTGGGGTCGGGGCGGTATGGTCTAATGTGGCGCCATGCCCCCGGATTCCAACCCTGCTTTCAAGACAATCGCGCTGATCGGCCGCTACAAGAGCCGTGACGTCGCCGAGCCGCTCGAGCGACTCGGACGCTATCTAGCGGACCAGGGTTGCAACGTGCTGGTGGAGCAGGAAACCGCATCCGAATCGGGGGTCGCGAGGTTCCCGGTGGTGAACCGGGAGGAAATTGGCCAGAAGGCGGACCTCGTCGTGGTGCTCGGCGGCGACGGCAGCATGCTCTCGGCGGCGCGGCTGCTTGCGCCGACTTCGGTGCCCCTCATCGGGGTCAACCAGGGTCGCCTCGGGTTTCTGACCGACATCGCGCTCGGCGCGATGATCGAGCAGATGGGCAAGGTGCTGGCGGGGGAATACCAGATCGAGCCGCGCACCATGCTCGATGTCGCCGTGCATCGTGATGCGACCACGCCGTTCACCACCATCGCGCTGAACGACCTCGTCGTGAACAAGGGGGCGACCGGCCGTCTGATCGAGATTCTGGTTCGTGTCGACGGGGAATTCGTGTACGACCTGCGCGCGGACGGCCTGATCGTCGCGACGCCCACCGGATCGACCGCCTATGCGCTTTCCGCGAACGGCCCTATTCTGCAGCCCGGCCTCCCGGGTCTGGCGCTGGTCCCGATTAGCCCGCACACACTTTCCAATCGCCCGATCGCGGTGAGCGACAACTGCCTCATCGAGATCGTGATCCGGCGGGCCGCCGACGCGCTGCTGCACTTCGACGGCCAACCGAGCTTCGACCTCAGGGAAGGCGACCGCGTGACCGTCCGGCGCGCGGCGCACGGTCTGCGCCTCGTCCATCCGCCCGTCTACAGCTACTACGCCATGTTG
>JBAVOG010000023.1:0-2124 GCA_049691875.1 Burkholderiales bacterium
CGGTCATGTCGACGAGCGTGCCCCAGCGATCGGAGTCCCCAACCGCTTTGGCCGAGATGCAATCGGTCATCGAGTGCCGCGACCCGACAGGCCGGACCGGGGACGGAAACTGGTCCGCTTTCGTCAAGATGTCGATGACCTTGGCTTCGGTAGTCGGTTTCTCGATCCGACCGCTCGGACCCTGGATCGGGTCCCCGAACCAGCTCTCGTTCGGACCCCGGAGTGCACCCTGTTTCGCATCAGCCATGCTGGTTCTCCCTCTCGCTACAGGTCAGCCGTTACCCTTGCGCAGTCACGCGTCATGCGTCGGCCGGGTCCGCAGGATCAGCTGCCGCATCACCGTACGAAGCTGGGCGGGCTTCACTGGCTTGTGCAGCAATGGGTAACCGCTCTGCTGGGCTTCGCGGAGCCGGTCCGGCGCCGTGTCGCCCGTGATGACCAGCGCCGGGATACGACTTCCGGCCACACCATGCAGATGCGCGATCGTCTCGATGCCCGAGGCATGTCGGCGCAACCGGTAGTCCACGATGAGAATGTCGGGCAGCGACGCTCCGGATGCGAGGCTCGCCTCGGCCTCCTCCGGTGTGGAGGTCGTCGTCACTTCGCAGCCCCACCGTTCGAGCAGGCTGCTCATGGCATCGAGCACGGATGCGTCGTCGTCGAGTACCAGCACGCGGGTGCCATGCAGGTCGGCGCCGAGCGTGGTCGCAAGCGGCGCATGCGGCGCGCTTGTCCGGACCTCTCCGGAAGCGGGAACCGTGATCGAAAATCGGGAGCCATCTCCGACAACGGATTTCACCTCGACGCGGTGGCCGAGCAGGTAGGCGAGTCGCTTCACGATCGCCAGCCCGAGCCCCAGGCCCTTGCGCCGGTCCCTTTCCGGATTGCCCAGCTGATGGAACTCGAGAAAGATGTCTTCGAGCGCATCCTTCGGAACGCCAGGCCCGGTGTCGTAGACGTCGATCCGGATCGATCGGCCGCGCCGGCGCGCGCCCACCAGCACACGGCCGTCGACCGTGTAGCGCAGGGCGTTCGAGACGAGGTTCGCGAGAATCCGCTGCAACATCGCGGCGTCGGACTGCACCACGGAATCCGTCGGGCGTACTCGCAGCCCGTTGCCGGTCAGCGTCGCGATGGGCTGGTGATCGTCGTTAAGGCGCTGCAGCAGTGCACCGAGATCCACCGGGCCGACGTCCGGTCGAATCACGCCCGCGTCGAGCTTGGAGATGTCGAGCAGGCTGTTCAGCATCGAATCGACCGCGTCGACCGCGCCGTCGATCTGCCTGAGCAGCGGCGCGGTGCGCTCGTCGCGCACGCCCTCGGCGAGCGTCGCGAACAGCAAGCCGAGCGCGTGGATCGGCTGTCGCAGGTCGTGGCTGGCGGCGGCGAGAAAGCGGGTCTTCGCCGCGTTGGCCTGCTCGGCACTTCTGCGCGCAGCCTCGAGCGCGGCCTCGCGGCGCTTGAGGTCGGTGATATCGGTGTAGGTGACGACGCGCCCGCCGTCGGGCATCGCGTTCTGCGCCACTTCCACGACGCTGCCGTCGGCACGTCGATATTCAGTCAATTGGGAATCGCCGAGATCGAGCGGGGGGTCCGAACTGCCGAGCACGTCCCCGATCGGAGCACCCTCGCGCGCCGTCGTCCCGGGGACGCCCAGCAGATCGACGAATTGCGGATTCCACATTCGCAGTCGTCCGCTCGCGTCGGAGAGACTGATGCCCTGGCGCATGTTCTGCAGGGTCGCCTCGAGCAGGGCGGTCTTCTCCTCCGCTTCGCGGCGCAGCGCCACGTTTTCGAAACTGAGCTCGAGCGACTCGGTGAGGAGGCGATTAACGTTGCGCGCGCCGACCACATACGCGATCGACGCGATCGCGGCGAGTAACGCGACCGTGCGGCTCACCGGATCGCCGTGCCACAGCAGCACGCCGACCAGTGCACCCATCGAGGGGCCGACCACGACCCAAAACGACGGCAAGTAAGAGGCCAGGTTGACGATCGACCCCGCGCTCAGGCCCATCAGGATCACGGTGACGGTGATCAGGCTGATCGGGTGCGCCGGGTCGAGGAACAGGAAGCATGCGATGGCCCAGACGGTTCCGACCAGCGCCGATCCTGCGGCCGAGA
>JBAVOG010000024.1:0-3695 GCA_049691875.1 Burkholderiales bacterium
CCTTCCTCCGGGTCGCCGCTGCGAGTGAACGCGATGCCCGACTGGTCCGCGGGAGGTCTCGCGGCGGAACCGACCAGCGGCGCGGCGATTCGATTGGACTGATCGCGAACGGGACGGGCTTGCAGCGCCTCGAGGTCGCGCTCGATCCAGGCGACCGCGCGCGCGACGTCCCGCCAGCGGCGATACTCCTCGCCCACGCGGTCGCGAGTTGCGAGCATCGTGTCGAGAACGCGATAGGCGACGCCCGACATGATGCCAAGGATGGCGATCGCGATCAGCATCTCCACAAGGGTGAAGCCGGCGCGCGGGTCACGGCGTGCCGGTCGCATAGCCCACCAGCCGCGCCAGCACGTACTCCGGAACCTCCGGCGCAAAGATCTGCACGTCGATGCGGCGCAAGCGCGGATTCTCCGTCTGCGAGACGCGCTCGCGCCATCCGAAGGTGAGCCCAGCCTGCTCGGTGATGCCGGCCCGGTCGCCGAGCTCCGGCCAAAGGCCCGCGCTGTACCCTGCAATCCTGTTCTCGGCGACCCATCCGGCAAGCAGGCGCTCGCGAAAGCCGTACGCCGTATCGGTGGCGATGCTGCTCGCCCGCAGCGCCGCAGTGAGCACCACCGCGAAGATCGCGAGCGCCACCAAGACCTCGATCAGGGTGAATCCGCGGCTACGAGCCATTGGCCGGCACCACTTTCGCACTCGTGCCAAATTCGACCGCAACGCGCTCGTTGTTAGCTGCAAGCACGACCCGCACGGGCGATGCTCGCCCGGTGGGCGACAGGACGACGAGCGTCCCCGCCGCAACCTTCTGGCCCTCAATCTCGACATCGACCACCCTGACCAAGGAAGGCAGCTGGCGCGGCGACAGGACTTCCGTCGCATCGAGCGGCACCCAGTTGCGGTCAGCACCGCGCCGGAGAAACTCGTAACTCTCGGCCTCACTGCGCCACGCAAACGAGACGCCGGTCACCACCGCCTCGTCCTGAGCGTGCTGGAGGCTCGCCGCGAGTCGCACCGCTTCGCCTCGAACGACGTCGCGCTCGTCGGGCGCAAACTTGGCGAACGCCATGGACAGCGTGATCGCGATTAACACCACGACCACGAGAATTTCGATGAGCGTGAAACCGCGCACGGAACGCGGCGGTACGGTCAAGCAGGGACGGTGCATCATAGGCATGCGCGCGCAGTCAGGCATCTGTTGGCAGGAGGTCTTAGTGGTAGATGTCGGAGTTGATCCCGTCGCCGCCGGGCTTGCGGTCTGCGCCCAAACTGAAAACGTCGATCTCGCCGCGCAGGCCGGGATTGAGGAACTGGTAGTCGTGGCCCCACGGGTCCTTGGGCAAGCGGTCCAGATACCCACCGCGCTTCCAGTTCGTCGGAATCGGCGGACTCGAAGGCTGGGCCACCAGAGCCTGCAGGCCCTGCTCGGTCGTCGGGTAGAAGGTGTTGTCAAGCCGGTAGAGCTTCAGCGCCTGGTTGATGCCGGCAATGTCGGCCCGGGCGGCAACGATCCTGGCCTCGTCGGGGCGACTCATGATGCGAGGGACCACGATCGCCGCGAGCACCGCGAGAATCACGACCACAACCATCACCTCGATCAGCGTGAAACCGCGGGGGAGGCCACGTAATAGATGTTGATGCGACATGAGGTTACGAGCGTTACCGGAGAATATGGTCGAAGGATATAGCATGGCGGCATGCACGATGCCACAAAGCTCTCGGAGCAACGCGCAATTGTGCGCAGGCGCGGCGTGGACGCGAAACGCATATGGAACTTCTCCGGAGCGCGTAGGCGCATGCCGACCGAGGGTTCCGGAACTCCCCTTCGCACTGACACAAGATGAGGTCGTAGAGCCTCCCGCTAAACCATCTAACAATAACATGGTATTCAAAGGCTTAGAAGGTCCCGAGCGCGCGGATTCGTCGTGTAAGAGCGACAATTCCAGCCGCGCGAGGCGGAGAGGTTGCGCGCACCTCGGGTTGCCCGCTGATCCCCCGGAGGGCGGACGTCGATCTCTACAACAGCCTTCGAGGCGACTTGTACGGGATGCGAGTGCACTGTCCGTGGACCACGTACTCTGTTATGGCAGGATCCCGGGGTGGGGGCGACGGAGCCCCTGCCGACGGCCCGGATGAGCTCGTCGGGGTGTCACAGCGGCCCTCACGGCGGTCCCAGATGACGTACGTTCCATCCGCGCGGTCCACGTAGGCCACTCTCCGGTAGCATCCAACCTTCTCGTTTGAGAGAAACACTCTCTTCTCGTCCGCAGACCAGAGCGAGAGGACTGCCTGGAGATCATTCGACGTGCCGCGAAATACGTGCTGATAGCCATACACGCGGTTTGACGCGCCCCGACCTCCATTGGGAAGCCCGAGCATGTACAGCATGGATCCGCGATCGGGCCATGTGTGGGGCCAAGCAATCCAGACCATGAGATCCCAACGGGCGGCCTCCCTCGGACCATCGGAAAGTTCCCCTTCCGGAGTCTCGCACCGCAACGGCGCAGGTGCATCGAAGTACTCGCTTGCATAGGGGACGGGCACGATCGAGCGAAATTGAGCGTGCGCGTCGGCCGCGCTGGTTAGGGAGAGACAACACGCCGCCAAGAGCCAGCCGCGTCGCAATAGCCGCTTGCCCATCGTGTCCTCGTTTCTGCAATGTGCCGATGTCACCATCGACATTTGGCCTCCTGCCGGATCGGACGTTTGGATTCGGCGCAGGAAAGTCATGTTCAGCTCGAATCCACACAAGGTTAACCCACCCCGGCCTCGGACTGCAGCTGGCAAGAAGAAAAGTTTCTCGCTTAAGCACGAATCGAAGCCCGGGCTCTGTATTGGCTGACGACGGTGCGACGGCGCGTCATGTCCGGTCGAGCTGAACGAGTGCATGGCGGTATTGCGGACTGCCGACGAGATTCGGACAGGCGACGCTGAGCGTCATCTCCCGCCGATTTACGACGATGGCATATTTTCGTCGCCGCTCAACTCGCTGATTTCCCGGGCGTTCGAATCATGGCATAGGGCCTGCTTGTGGCTGCTCACCGTGGTCACTCCCGTGCCGCCTGTCGCGTTTATGACATCAGCATAGCGGGTCGGGGAGGGCAAATCCCTCATCTAGATCGAGGAGCCAGTGGAAGGCATTCAGGTCGCCATGTCACGCTTTATGACATTGGCATAGTAACTGCAAGTGCGGCGATCGCTCAGGAACTCTAAAACATCGGCCGGCGAAGGCTGGTCAGCATTATCTGATCGAGGGGGATGTCATGACGTTAGTTGATCGCTTTGGCGGCCGCGTTTTTTCGAGCTGCCGCATACCGGCGCCGTGGACCTTCTTGCGTACCCTGGCCCTGCTGGTTTCCATGGTCGGTGTCAGCGCGCCCGCGATCGCGGGACAGTTGAATCTCGCCTGGGACGCGGTAGCGAACGCCACAGGCTACAAAATTCACTTTGGGCAGACCAGCGGCAGTTACACCTCGAGTGTCGACGCGGGCAACACGCTCACACAGCCCGTTGGAGGTCTCAACGAAGGGGCGCGCTACTACTTCACCGTGACCGCTTATGGTCCGCAAGGAATGACCGAGAGCGGCTACTCGAACCAGGTGAGCGCTATTGTGCCGACCACCTCGACGCCGCCCCCTCCCTCGGCACCCCCGGTTGCGAGCTTCACGGCAAGCCCGACGAGCGGCACGGCGCCGCTC
>JBAVOG010000025.1:0-15830 GCA_049691875.1 Burkholderiales bacterium
GCCGATTGCTATGCCGATGTCCTCGACGGTGTGATGGGCGTCGATGTGCAAATCCCCGCTGGCTGCGACCTCGAGGTCCACCAGTCCGTGGCGGGCCACCTGGTCCAGCATGTGGTCCAGGAACGGGATGCCGGTCGCGAGCTTCGCGACACCGGTTCCGTCCAGATTGAGGCGCACCGAGATCTGTGTCTCGACCGTGTTGCGAGTGATCGAAGCGTTCCTCATAGGCTCCCCGACAGTGCGTCAAGCATAAGTTCGTTCTCGCCCGGTGTCCCGACCGTCAGGCGCAGGCAGTTCGCGAGCAGCGGGTGGGCGCCGTGAAAATTGCGGACGAGCACGCGACGCTCCCGCAGGCGGTTGTACACGGTCACCGCATCCGGGAGCCGCACCAGGATGAAATTCGCATCGCTCGGAAACGGCTCGACGCCTTTCATATCGCGGAGCCTGCCGGCGAGGTTCTCGCGCTCGGCCTTGATGGCCTCCGCCTGGCGGTCGAGCGCGGCGATTTGGCCGAGCACGCGCTCGGCGACGAACTGGGTGATCATGTTCACGTTGTATGGCGGTCGCACCTTGTCGAGCTCCGCGATCCATTCCGGACTCGCCGCCGCGTAACCCAGGCGTATGCCCGCGAGCCCGAGCTTCGACACCGTTCGCATGACCATCAGATTCGGGAACTCGTGGAGACGATGCATGAATGTCCGGCCGGCGAACACATGGTAAGCCTCGTCCAGGACGACCAGCCCGGGAGTCTCCTCGATGATGCGCGCCACGGCTTCCGCGGGGAAGAGATTTCCGGTCGGATTGTTCGGATAGGCGACGAAGACGAGCGCGGGTTGCGACTCGCGTATTGACGCCAGGGTGCGCGCAAGGTCGAGCGTGAAATCGGGCGCTAGCGGGACGCCCACGTAACGCATGCCCGTGACGAGCGCGTTCATGCGATACATGGCGAACGACGGCTCGGGTGCGAGCAGCGCGGCGCCCGGCCGCGCCAGCGCCTGTGCGACGATCTGGATGATCTCGTCGGAGCCATTGCCGATCAGGATCTCGCTCGTGCCCGGGATATCAAACACGTCGCGCAGGCGGGCCTTCAGCTCCGGCGCGGTCGGATCCGGGTACCGGTTGATCGGCAGGGTGGCGACCATCCTGGCGACTTCGTCGCGCAGCGCCTCGGGCAGGCGATACGGATTCTCCATCGCGTCGAGCTTGATCATGCCGGACGCGGACGCCACGTGATACGCCTTGAGCGCGAGGATCTCCTCGCGCACCAGATCGCGGGGAAGCTTGCCCGGGGAATTCACCGCCGCCTCACCCGATACGGTACTGCGCGGACCGTGCATGCGCCGGCAGCCCTTCGCCTTCGGCGAGCCGCGCGGCAAGCCGGCCCAGGGTGCGCGCACCCTCGCGCGACACATTGATGAGACTCGAGCGCTTCTGAAAATCGTACACCCCGAGCGGCGACGAGAAACGCGCCGTCCGGGACGTAGGCAGCACGTGGTTCGGCCCGGCGCAGTAGTCGCCGACCGCCTCGGAGCTGTAGCGGCCCATGAAGATTGCGCCGGCGTGCCGGATCCTGCCGCGCCACTGTTCCGGATCGCGCACGGAGAGCTCCAGATGCTCCGGCGCAATGCGATTGGCGATCTCGCACGCTTCGTCGAGATCGCGCACCAAGATGAGCGCGCCGCGGTTTGCAAGCGACGCGGCGATCACCGCACGGCGCGGCATCTGCGCGAGCTGCCGGTCGATGCTTTTGGCCACGGCGTCGATGAACGCAGCGTCCGGCGCGAGCAGGATCGCCTGCGCCGACTCGTCATGCTCGGCTTGCGAGAAGAGATCCATGGCGATCCAGTCCGGATCGGTCGAGCCGTCGCAGATCACCAGGATTTCGGACGGTCCGGCAATCATGTCTATGCCAACGGTGCCAAACACCCGCCGCTTGGCCGCGGCGACGTACGCGTTCCCCGGGCCGACGATCTTGTCCACCGACCGGATGGAGGCCGTCCCATAGGCGAGTGCCGCGATCGCTTGCGCGCCGCCGATCGCAAACACCTGATCGACGCCCGCGAGCGCGGCCGCGGCCATGACCAGCGCGCTGCGTTCGCCGCCCGGGGTGGGAACCATCATGACCAGCTCCGCCACTCCCGCCACCTTGGCGGGCAACGCGTTCATCAGGACCGACGAGGGATAGGCGGCCTTGCCGCCCGGAACGTACAGTCCCACGCGGTCGAGCGGCGTGACCTGCTGGCCGAGCACGGTGCCGTCCGGTTCCGTGTATTGCCAGGAGGCGAGCAACTGGCGCTCGTGATAGCCGCGGATGCGTTCGGCTGCCGCGGCAAGTGCATCGCGCGTTTCCGCTGGCAACGAGGCGAGCGCGGACTCGAGCGCCGCACGCGGTATCTCGAGTTCCGTCACACGCTGGACGTCGACACCGTCGAGACGGCGCGTGTGTTCGACGAGCGCCGCATCGCCTCGGGTACGCACGTCGGCGAGTATCGCGTCCACCGCGCGCTCCACGGATTCGTCGTACGTCGCCTCGATCGCGGTGAGACGAGCAAGCTCCGCCGCGAACCCGGGTTCGCGAGTGCTGAGACGCCTGATCTCAGGCATGGGCGGCGACCGCCGACTCGAACGACTCGAGCAGCGGCTGAATCAGCGCACGCTTCACCTTGAGCGCCGCCTGGTTGACGATCAGCCGGGCGCTGATCGGCATGATCTCTTCGACTGCAATCAAGCGGTTCGCGCGCAGGGTGCTGCCCGTGGCCATCAGATCCACGATCGCGTCGGCGAGACCGGTGAGCGGCGCAAGCTCCATGGATCCGTAGAGCTTGATGAGATCGACGTGCACGCCCTTCGCCGCGAAGTGCTCGCGCGCCGCCCGGATGTATTTGGTCGCCACCCGCAGTCGCGCGCCCCGGCTCATCGCGCCTGCAAAGTCGAACCCCTCCGGCACGGCCACCATCAGCTTGCACGCGGCAATGCGCAGATCGAGCGGCTGATAGAGTCCCGCGCCACCATGCTCGTACAGAATGTCCTTGCCGGCGATTCCGATATCGGCTGCCCCGTACTGGACATAGGTCGGGACGTCGCTCGCCCGCACGATGACGAGCCGCACTTCGGGCCGGTTGGTCGAGATGATCAGCTTGCGGGAAGCCTCCGGATCCTCGGCAGGCGAGATGCCGGCCGCCGCGAGGAGCGGCGCCGTTTCGTCGAAGATGCGGCCCTTCGACAGCGCCAGCGTCACGGTCACGTTCGGGTTCATAAGCGGCGATAAATCAGCATTTTAGCGTAAAGCGGTTGCAGCGCGGGCGGAAGGGCGGTGTCTTTTCCCCTCCTTTTCAAGGAGGGGTCCGCCCGCAGGGCGGGGGGTGGTTCGCGCTTCGATCAGCGCTGCGACACACGTTCTGCTTAAGCTCTGGAACACCACCCCGGCCGCTTCGCGGCCACCCCTCCTCAAAGAGGAGGGGATACGCGACCAGCGCCTGTCCGGGATCAGTGCACGCGCCGAATCCGCGCGCCGAGTCGGGAGAGCTTCTCCTCGATCGCCTCGTAGCCCCGATCGAGATGGTAGACGCGGTCGACGAGAGTCTCGCCCTCAGCGGCAAGGCCGGCGACGACGAGGCTGGCGGAGGCCCGGAGGTCGGTTGCCATAACCGTTGCTCCCTGTAGCCTGCGCACGCCGCGCACGACCGCCGTGTTGCCATTGGTCTCGATGTCCGCGCCGAGCCTCACAAGCTCCAGCGCGTGCATGAAGCGATTCTCGAAGATGCTCTCGGTAATCACGCCGGTGCCTTCGGCGATCGCATCGAGCGCCATGAGCTGCGCCTGCATGTCAGTCGGAAAAGCGGGAAACGGCGCAGTGCGCACGTTCACGCTCGTCGGCCGCCCGCGCATCTCGAGAGAAATCGTGTCCTCTTTCACCTTGATCGTCGCGCCCGCCTCGCGGAGCTTGCCGATGACGGCATCCAGCGTGTCGGCATCCGCGCCGCGCAGCGTCACGCTGCCGCCCGTCGCCGCGGCTGCGACCAGGTAGGTGCCCGTCTCGATGCGGTCCGCCATGATCCGGTGCGTGGCGCCCGAGAGCGCGTCGACGCCTTCGATCGTGAGCACGTCCGACCCGGCCCCCTTGATGCGCGCCCCCATGGCGTTCAGGCACATGGCCAGGTCGACGACCTCGGGCTCGCGCGCCGCGTTCTCGATCACCGACGTGCCGTCCGCCAGGCATGCGGCCATCATGAGGTTCTCGGTGCCGGTGACCGTGACGAGGTCGGCGACGACGTGCGCACCCTTGAGCCTGCGCGCCTCGGCGAGGATGTAGCCCTGCTCGACCTGGATCTTTGCGCCCATGGCCTGCAACCCCTTGAGGTGCTGATCCACTGGCCGTTGCCCGATCGCGCATCCTCCGGGCAGCGACACGCGCGCGCGCCCGTAGCGGGCGAGCAGCGGGCCGAGCACGAGGATCGACGCCCGCATCGTCCTGACGAGCTCGTACGGCGCTTCGGGATTGGCGACGTCGGCGGCGAGCAGCTCGACCCCGAGCTTGTCGTCCACGCTCACCTCGACGCCCATGCGGGTGAGCAGGCTGAGCATCGTCGTGACGTCGCGCAGGTGTGGAACGTTCGAAAGCCGCAGCGGCTGGTCGGTGAGCAGCGCCGCGCACATGAGCGGCAGCGCGGCGTTCTTCGCGCCCGACACCCGCACCTCGCCGGCGAGCGGCACGCCGCCCTGGATCAGCAGCCTATCCACGCGCGGCCCATTCCTCGGGGGTCAGGGTCTGCATCGAAATTGCATGGATCTCCTCGCGCATTCGGTCCCCCAGTGCCTTGTAGACGACCTGATGGCGCATCACGCGGGTCTTGCCGGCGAACTCCGCGCTCACGATCACCGCCTCGAAGTGGGTGCCGTCGCCGGTGACGCGGACCAGGTCGCACGCCATGCCCTGCTCGATGTACCGCTGGATATTCTCGGGACTCACCATGGCATTCCTCGGTCTTTTCCGTGCATTTCCTCAGCCTCTGAGCTTGTATCCGGACCGCAGCAGCGCCAGTGCGCCCGCGCTCAGGACCATCAAGAATACCGCGACGATCGACACACTGACGTACGGATCGACGTCCGAGGCGCCGAAGAACCCGTACCGGAAGCCGTCGATCATGTAGAAGAACGGGTTCAGGTGCGACACCTTCTGCCAGACCTCGGGAAGCGACCGGGTCGAATAGAAGACGCCGGCCAGGAAAGTGAACGGCATGATCACGAAATTCTGGAACCCCGCCAGCTGATCGAACTTGTCGGCCCAGATCCCGGCCACCAGGCCAAGGGTCCCGAGCACGCCCGTCCCGAGCAACGCAAACACGAAGCTCCACTGCGGGTGCGCCAGCGGAAGGCTCACGAGCGGGCCCGTGACCGCCAGAACGCCGAGCCCGACCACGATACCGCGCACCATCGCGGCGGTCACGTACGCGCCGAAAAATTCCCAGTAGCTTATCGGGGGCAGCAGGACAAATACGATGTTGCCGGTCACCTTGGACTGGATGAAGCTCGACGAGCTGTTGGCAAACGCATTCTGGAGCATCGTCATCATCGCGAGTCCGGGAACGAGGAAGGTCGTGTAGGGCACGCTCTCGAAGACCCGCGCCCTGCCTTCGAGCGCGTAAGCAAAAACGAGCAGATACAGCAGCGCAGTGAGAATCGGCGCGGCGACGGTCTGGAAGCTGATCTTCCAGATGCGCAGCAACTCCTTGTACAGCAAGGTCAGGAAACCGGTCAGGGCGCTGGCGTCGGCGGGGGCGTGGCTATTCACGCGTGATTCTCCGCCTGGCGCGCGTCGCCCTGCATGATCTGCACGAACACTTCCTCGAGGTCCGGCTGAACGAGCTCCATCTCGACGATCCGGCAGCCGGCCGTGCGCAGCACGGCGAGCACCTGCTCGACCTCGGCGTAGTCGTCGATACGCAGGTCGTGCAGATCGCCGTCGCGCGCGACGAGGCGCGGCGCGAGCTCGGCGGGGAGCGCGCTGTCGAGTCGTAGCCGGGCATACAGCGCGTGAAAGCGGTGGATCAGCCGCGTGGTGGTATCCAGCGCGACGACACGCCCCAGCTTCAGCATCGCAATCCGGCCGCACAGCGCTTCGGCCTCCTCGAGATAGTGCGTGGTGAGGACGATCGTGTGCCCGGCGACGTTCAGCTGCCTGATGAACTGCCAGAGACCGTGCCGAAGTTCGACATCGACACCGGCCGTCGGCTCATCGAGCACAATGACCGGCGGCCGATGCACGAGCGCCTGCGCGATCAGCACCCGCCGCTTCATGCCGCCGGAGAGCGCGCGCATGTTCGCGTCCGCCTTTCCGACGAGATCCAGGTGATGCAGGATCTCGTCGATCCACGCGTCGTTGCGACGGATGCCGAAATAGCCGGACTGGAATCGCAGAGTCTCGCGCACGCTGAAGAACGGATCGAACACGAGCTCCTGGGGGACGACGCCGAGCAGCCGCCGCGCCGACCGGTACTGCGTCACCACGTCGTGACCGAGCACCTGCGCGTTGCCCGAGTCCGCCCGTGAAAGTCCCGCAAGGATGCTGATCAGGGTCGTCTTCCCCGCGCCGTTCGGGCCGAGCAGCCCGAAGAACTCGCCCTGCTCGACGCGCAGCGAGATCGCGTCGAGCGCCGCAACGCTCCCGAACCGCTTGGTGAGGTCCCGGATTTCGATCGCGGCAGTCATTTGACCGGACATCGATGACCGGAAGGGTGGCCGGACGGCGCCGGGATGGGTTCTGGAGCGCCCGGCCGCGCTCTCAGAATCGGTCCCCGGAGATCATCTCGGAAACCGCGTAGAGGCGTGCGAGCTTTTCCATCGCCTGGGGGAGATTCGTGAAAGTGAGTTCTCGCCCTGCGACCTCGGCTTCGTGCTTGAGCTCCAGCGCAAGCGCGATGGCAGCGGAATCCGCGCTGGATACGCCGGCGAGATCGACGACGCGGACTCCGTCGCTGCACGCGGCGCTGGCGGCCCCTAACACTTCCCGGACGGTGTCGATGCCGAGCGGTCCGTCGACCAGCAGCCGATCGCCCTCACGGCGCAGGGGCATGTCTGTCAGCCGCCCTTCGTTTCGAGCTGGCGGTTCTTCTCTGCGAGTCTCTGAATGAGTCCGTCCACGCCGGCGCTGCGCACTTCCTGAGCGAACGCGTCCCGGTATGTGGTCACGAGACTGATTCCGGCGACGGTGATGTCATACACCTTCCAGCTTTGCGGGGTCTTCTCCATGCTGTAGTCGATCGTGATCGCCTCGGCACCGGGTTGCCTGATCAGGGATCGCACGGTCACATCGGTGTCGCCTGGCTGCGCCTTGCTCGGCCGGTACTCGATCGTCTGATCGCGATACCTGGTGAGCGCTACCGAGTACGTGCGTACGAGCAGCGTGCGGAATTGATCGGTCAGGCGCGTCTTCTGCTCGGCGGTCGCCTTGCGCCAGCTCGGCCCCATGGCGAGCGCCGTCATGCGCATGAAGTCGAAATGCGGCAGGATCTTCTCTTCCACCAGCGCGATGACCTTCTTCGAATCGCCGCCCTGGATGTCCTTGTCGTTCTTGACGATCCCGAGCACGTCCGCGGCGACGCTCTGCACCAGCGTGTCCGGCGCGATGTCCGCGGCTGCGGCCGGCCCGGCGAGTCCAGCCACGAGAAAAGCCGTCATGAAGGAACACTTGTTCATTCGTCATTCTCTCCGAGCAGCGGCGCGGCGCGACCACTGGCCGCGATCACTGCCGCATAGTTTGCGGGCACGGTCGGCTCCACCACTCGCGCCGAACTCGCTGCGGACCGCTGACCGCGTTCGAAACCGCCATCGCGAACTGCACCCGGTTGTGGCGCGGTCCGGTGCGCGATGATCCAGCGCGACGGCTCGGTTTCCAGGCTCGTTCTGGGCGCCGTCTCCACATCCTCATTGCGGCGCGGCTCGGGCGGCGGATCGCCGTCGTAGATCAGGTTACGGCGCCGCTGCAAGTACGCGTCGCGCAGAAACGAATAGCGATCGAGCGCGGCCGCCTCGAAGATACTCTCGGACTCCAGAGCGCCCGCGCGAAAGCTGACGAGGTCCAGGGCAGACAGCGAGTTGCGCCACGCGACCCGGTGCGGCGGATCGATCAGCCTGGGAAGCCAGAATCCCCCGAAGCCGTAGGCATCCACGATGAGGCCGAGGCCATCGCGGACGGTGCTCGGTCCGAACAGAGGCAACACGAGGTAAGGGCCGCTCTCGAAGCCCCAGACGCCCAGCGTCTGGCCGAAATCCTCGTTGTGCTTGGTCATCCGCATGGTCGACGCGACGTCCATGACGCCGCCCAATCCGATCGTGGAGTTGGTGGCGAATCGGAACCAGTCGGTGAGACCGTCCTCGACCTTCCCCTGCAGCAGATTGTTGATGCCATGCCAGGGATCCTGCAGATTGCCGAAGAAGTTGCGCACGCCGGTCCGAACCGGCTGCGGCAGCACCGCACGGTACGCCTGCGCGACCGGCTTGAGAACCACCTTGTCGAAGCCGTCGTTGACGTCGAAGACGACGCGATTGGTCGCCTCGAAAGGGTCGCGCGGATTGACGGCCCCGGATGTTGCGCAGCCACCGAGCAGCGCGAGCGTCACCAGCGGCGCCAGCGCGGTTGCGCAGCGCCCGCGCGAAAGGAAAGCTGCGAAAAATCCGGACAGCGTGAAATCCCCTGGTGAGGCCATGCTATTTCTTCTTCTCGTCGTCCTCTGAAGCCTTACTGTACAGAAACTGACTGATCAGGTTCTCCAGCACGATCGCGGACTGAGTAATCTTTAACGTGTCCCCGTCCTTCAGGTTTATGGTGTCGCCGCCGGCCGACAGCCCGATGTACTGCTCCCCGAGCAGGCCCGATGTGAGGATCTTCGCCGCGGTATCGCGCGGAAACGGATTGGCGGATCCGACGCTCATCGTCACCACAGCCTCGTAGGTCTGGTTGTCGAACGCAATGTCGGCGACGCGACCCACGACTACCCCGGCGCTTTTCACCGGTGCCCGCACCTTGAGGCCGCCGATGTTATCAAACCTCGCCTTTACCCGATACGTACTTTCGCCCGCGAGCGAGAATGCGCTCTGGTTCGCGACCTTCAGGGCCAGAAACATGATCGCACCGAACCCGATCAGCACGAACGCACCCACCCAGATATCGAGCGTGCGTTTATTCATCATCGGTCAGACTCCCCGGAACATGAATGCTGTGAGCACGAAATCGAGGGCGAGGATGGCAAGCGCGGAGGTCACCACCGTCCGCGTGGTCGCGCGCGAGACGCCCTCGGCCGTGGGGACCGCGTCGTAGCCTTCGAACACCGCGATCCAGGTGACCGCCACGCCGAACACGAAGGCCTTGATGATACCGTTCACGACGTCCTCGCGCAGATCCACCGACCCCTGCATCTGCGACCAGAAGGATCCCTCGTCCAGCCCGATCAGGACGACGCCGATCAGATAGCCTCCGAATATGCCCACCGCCGTGAAGAGCGCCGCAAGCAGGGGCATCGAAATGACGCCTCCCCAGAAACGCGGTCCCACGATCCGCGCGATCGGATCGACAGCCATCATCTCCATCGCCGAAAGCTGCTCGGTCGTCTTCATCAGGCCGATCTCCGCAGTGATCGCCGATCCCGCCCGGCTCGCAAAGAGCAATGCCGCGACGACCGGCCCGAGCTCGCGGGTGAGCGACAGCGCAACGAGCGTGCCGAGCGCCTCGGCGGACCCGTAGCGCACCAGTGTGTCGTAGCCCTGCAGTCCGAGCACCATGCCGACGAACAGCCCCGACACGACGATGATGATGAGGGAGAGCACCCCCGCGAAGTAGATCTCGCGCACGGTCAGCGGGATGCGCCGGAAGCTCGTGCCGGACGTCTTGAGGATCAGCCAGAAGAACCGGCTCGCGAAGCCGAGCCGCGTGATCATTGAGTTGACCCGCGCTCCCAGCGCTTCGACGATGCCGACCGGACCCTGCGCCATCATCTGCCCGTCTGCAGGTCCTGCCGATAGTCCCGCGCCGGAACATGGAACGGCACCGGTCCGTCGGCCTCCGCATGCACAAACTGGTGAACGAACGGATGCGTTGCGTTGCGCACCTCCTCGGGAGCCCCCTCGGCGACGACTCTCCCTTCGGAGATGAAGTAGATGTAGTCGACGATCTGCAACGACTCCTGGACATCGTGCGTCACCACGATCGAGCTCGCGCCCAGCGCGTCGTTCAGCTGGCGGATCAACTTGCCGGTGATCGCGAGCGAAATCGGGTCGAGGCCCGTGAATGGCTCGTCGTACATCATGAGCCGCGGGTCGAGCGCGACGCCACGCGCAAGCGCGACCCGTCTCGCCATTCCTCCGGAGAGCTGTTGCGGCATCAAGTCCGCGGCCCCGCGCAACCCGACCGCGTGCAGCTTCATGAGAACCAGCTGGCGGATGATGGGCTCGGGAAGATCGGTGCGCTCGCGCATGGGAAATGCGACGTTGTCGAAAACGGAAAGGTCGGTGAACAGCGCCCCGAACTGGAAGAGCATGCCCATTCCCTGGCGAAGCCGATACAGCTCATCGGTGCCGATCTCCTCCAGGCTCGTGCCGAAGACACGAACCGTGCCGCCGCGCGCGCGCACCGCGCCCCCGATCAGCCGCAGAATCGTCGTCTTGCCGGAACCGCTTCCCCCCATGATCGCCACGACCTTGCCGCGCGGAATGCGCAACGAGACGCCCGAGAGAACCGGGCGGGAGTCCTCGTAGGAGAAGGAAACTTCGATAAGCTCGACCAGGGGGTCTTTGAACACGCAGTCTGTGAGGAAACTATTTGCGGCGTCGCAAGGTGACGAATTCTATTCCATCGCGCCGGGAGCGGTCGCAGCAGATCGCGGTGGGCCTGTGCGTATGGCATGCGCAGGGGCTGCAGGGATTGTGTCGGGGCAGGCAAAGCCCCTGCCGCGAGACGCGAGTGCCGCGCTATGATCGATGGTGGGCGCCGTCGTCGATCCACCGTTACCCGACGTGCCCCTGCCTCGAACCATGAGCGAGCAATTGACCGAACAATGAGCAATCCCGTCGTCCGATTCGACAAGGTGAGCAAGAGCTTTGCGCGCACGCGGGTCCTGCGCGATATCGGCTTCGCGGTCCAGCCGGGGCAGGCTTTCGGGCTGGCGGGCGTGAACGGCGCTGGCAAGACCACCCTGATCAAGTGCATGCTGGATTTTTGCGCCGTCGATTCCGGGGGCATCGAGCTGTTCGGACTCAAGCACACCTTACCTCAATCCCGGGCCCGGCTCGCGTTCCTGCCGGAGCGGTTTCTCCCGCCCTACTACCTGAAGGGACGCGATTTCCTCCGTTTCATGCTCGCGATGCAGGGCCGCACTTACGTTGCCGACGAGGTCGCGGCGATGCTCGTCGCCCTCGACCTCGAGTCCGACGCGCTGGCGCGACCCGTACGCGCCTACTCGAAAGGCATGACACAGAAGCTTGGGCTCGCGGCGTGCTTCCTGTCGGGGCGCGACCTGTTCGTTCTGGATGAGCCGATGAGCGGGCTGGATCCGAAAGCGCGCGCCTGTGTCAAGGCCCTCCTCGCGGGGTTATTGCAACGCGGCGCGACGCTCTTCTTCACCTCGCACGCCCTCACGGACGTCGAGGAAGTCTGCGATCAGATGGTCATCCTGCATCAAGGTGTGCCGTATTTCGCAGGCGCCCCACGAGCGCTGTGCGACCATTATGGGGAAGAAACGATGGAGCGTGCCTTTCTGCGCTGCATCGGGACCCCCCTGAATGGTTGAAACCGATACCAAGCCGACGCTGCTGATCGTTGACGACGATCCGTTGATCACGGATACGCTCGCGTACGCGCTCGGCAAGGATTTCGAGGTGCTGCCCAGCGATTCGCGCAATCATGCCGTGAGTCTCCTCCGGCAGCTGGACGAGGCGCCGGCACTCGCGCTGGTGGACCTCGGCCTGCCGCCGCTTCCACACCGGCCGGACGAGGGCTTCCAGCTGATCGCCGACCTGCTCGCGCACTCGCCGAGCATCAAGATCCTGGTGCTTTCCGGGCAGAACGATGCCGCCAACGCCCGCCACGCACGCGCGCTCGGCGCGGCGGAGTTCGTGGCAAAGCCCTGCGACCCCGAGACACTTAAGAGGATCCTGCTGCACGCGCTCCAGGTCCGCGACGCGGAAATCTCCGGCCGGGCCGTGACGGACGCGGGCGCACTGGTCGGACGCAGTCCGGCGATGCAGAAGCTGCGCAGCCAGGTCAATCAGTACGCGGATGCGCCATTCCCCTGCCTGATCGAGGGCGAATCGGGCAGCGGCAAGGAGATGGTCGCCAATGCGCTCCACAAGTTGTCCAATCGCAGCGACAAGCCATCTCTGGCGCTGAATTGCGCGGCGATCGCCCCGACGCTCGTCGAGCCCACGCTATTTGGATACGTGAAGGGCGCGTTTACCGGCGCGCTCACCAACAAGTCCGGGTACTTCGAGGACGCGGCCGATGGCACGCTTTTCCTGGACGAGATCGGCGAGCTGCCCCTCGAGCTGCAGGCAAAGCTCCTGCGCGTGCTCGAGAACGGCGAATATCAGCGCGTCGGGGAAACCCAGCGCCGCTTCAGCCGTGCCCGGGTTATCACTGCGACGAACCGCGATCTGCGCCAGGAGATCAAGAAGGGGAACTTTCGCGCCGACCTCTATCACCGGCTGAGCGTGTTCACGATCAACGTGCCGCCGCTGCGCGACATGGAGGACGACAAGCTCCTCCTGCTCGAGCATTTCAGCCGGTTCTATGCCGACCAGGCCCAGCTCGCGCCGTTCAGCGTCGACGAAAGCGCGATGAAGCTGTGGCGCGATTACCACTTCCCCGGCAATGTCCGGGAGCTGCGCAACATCGTGATCCGGCTCACCACGAAATATGCCGGGCAGCGGCTTTCCGGCCAGGAGCTCGAGCCGGAGCTCGACGTCACGGCAGGCACGGCGACCGCATCGTCGCAGGAGTTCGGCCTGCCGAACGATCCCGAGACGCTGGTGGACCAGGCGCAGCAGCACTTGCAGCGCGAGCGCAGCTTCAATCTGGACAGCATGCTGAAGGCCTGGGAGCACGGCTACATCGAAGCCGCGATGAAGCTCACGCGGGGCAACGTCAGCCAGGCGGCCAAGCTGCTCGGCATCAATCGCACGACTCTTTACAGCCGCATGGAGTCGCTGCAGAAGCACTGACGGGGCGGCCCGGCCGGACGCATCCGGGCGCACGGGCCGCCCGCATCCCCTGCCATCCGGGCATGACGATGGCTTAGAATGAGTGGCACGCGCGAGTTCGCCCGGCGCTTTCGCGCGACGCAGGGTAATCGTGTGTGTACCATCGTGTTCGTACGGTTCCCCTGCCGGTCGTCTTGACGGGCCTTGACGGGCCTTGACGGGAATTGACGGGCGCAGCCCCCGCGGGGGACCGAGCCGCGCGAATCCAGCACTTGACCGGAGACCCCCCGGAGCATGTATCTCAGTCATTTCGGACTCAACGAGCCGCCGTTTCGGATCACGCCGCACACCGACTTCTTCTTCGAGGGCGCCAATCGCGGTGCGACCCTCGGCGCGCTGCTGTATGCGATCAGCCACGAGGAAGGGATCATCAAGATCACCGGCGAGGTCGGCAGCGGCAAGACCATGCTGTGTCGCGTGCTGATCGAGCGACTTCCGGTCCACATCGAGACGATCTACCTCGCCAACCCTTCGCTCTCGCGCGACGAAATCCTTCACACGATCGCCGATGACCTCCGCGTGAGCGTCGAGGGGCGGCGCACGACCGTGCTGCTGCGCGCCCTCCAGGAAGACCTGATCAAGCGCTACGCCGCGGGCAAGCGCGTCGTGGTGCTGATCGACGAGGCGCACGCGATGCCCCTCGAGACGCTCGAGGAGATCCGTCTCCTGTCGAACCTCGAGTCGAACCGGCACAAGCTCCTCCACATCGTGCTGTTCGGGCAGCCCGAGCTCGACGAGCACCTGGCGCTTCCCAACATGCGCCAGATCAAGGAGCGGATCATTCACAGCTTCAGGCTCGAGCCGCTGGTGCGCGACGACATCACCCAGTACATCGAGTTCCGGATGCGCGCTGCCGGCTACAAGGGGCCCAGCATTTTCACGCGCCCCGCGCTCAAGATCATCTCGCAGGCCTCGGAAGGCCTGACGCGGCGGGTGAACATCCTCGCCGACAAAGCGCTGCTCGCGGCATTCGCCGACGGCACCCATCAGATCACCGTCAAACACGCACGGGCCGCCGTCCGCGACTCCGAGTTCCAGCGCAAGGCCAGGATGCGCAGCGTGTGGGCCATTGCGACGGTAGGAGCCGCGGTGGGTCTGCTGGTGGGCTTCTTCTTTCATTACTTCACTGTGCCGCAGTCTGCCCCGTTCACCGGCGCGGTCGTCACGGCAACGCCGGCCATCCCCGCCTCGCCCCAAAAAGCTGAACCAGAGCCGCCGGCCGATACCATGCCGTCGCCTGCCATGTCGATCACTGAAAGTTCGACCACCGACACTCCGGCAAAAGGAAGTGAGCAAGCACTTACATCCTCAGAAATGCCGAAGGAAATGGCCGACAGCCCCCAGGCGCGTCAGCCGGCGAGCGTCGGGCCCGCCGAGACCAAGGCGCCAGCACCCGCAGCCTCCGGAGGTGCGACAACGCCCACAGTGCCGAAGAACGCGTCTACCCCGCCCGCAGCGTCGAGCGCACCAGCCAGTGCGCCTGCCCGGACCATGGTTTCCGCAGCCTCCCCCAGCGCGACGCCAGCCACCACGCGCGAGACCCCTGCGCTTCCGAGCGCATCCGCTCCCGAACAACCCGTGGCGAACACCCCGGTCCTGGCCCCCGATGGCGAGTTGGCCCGCGCACGGTTCGCGGCGACCCAGGAGTGGTTGAAGACTGCGCCCGACAAGAAATACGCGATCGAACTCCTGACGGTGCGGCGAGGCAAGCCGGACGTGCTCGAGGACTTCGTGCGGCAGCTTGCGCAACTGCTCGACGCAGACGCCGTGCACGTCTACAGCGTGATGATCGAAGGTTCGCAGTACTACGCCGTCGCGTACGGCAACTACGCGTCGGTCGCCGATACCGTCACGGCGATGGGCCAGCTCCCCGAGACGCTCAAGGCCCGTGCCCCCTATCCGCGCAGCTTCGGCCGCATGCGCGCCCAAAACCAGCAATAGTTCTCACTCTGAACCGGCACTAGGCCACACAGCGTTTGCATCGTTAAAACAGTTTCTTACGATGCCTTGTTATAGTAAGCTTTCGATCCCGGGGGGAGGGGCTCCCGCGGGGCGTCCACAATCAAGAGAACATAGAGTCCGCGCCGTGACCGTTCGATCCGTGACGCTTCGACAGCTGTTCGCCGCGAGTTCCGCGCTGGTGCTGATCGGCTGCGCCGCACCGCCCATGCCCATGACGGAACAGGGGCATATCGACAAGGCCGACAGCGCCTCCGCCAAATCGCCCGGAACGATTCCCGCCCCCGTTCAGCTCCCGGTCGTTCCGCCGCGCCCACAGCCGGCGGCCAAGGCCGAGACCTACAGCGTCGTCGTGAACAGCGTGCGGGTGCACGAGCTCCTGTTTGCACTGGCGCGCGACGCGAAGCTGAACATCGACATCCACCCCGGCATCACGGGGGCGGTCACGCTCAACGCCATCGACCAGACGCTCCCGCAGCTGCTGAACCGCATCTCGAAGCAGGTCGACATGCGTTACGAGCTCGACGGCCCGAACCTGATCGTGATGCCCGACACGCCGTTCCTGCGGGTGTACAAAATAAACTACGTCAATATGGTACGTGACGCCAGCGGCGACGTATCCG
>JBAVOG010000026.1:0-3387 GCA_049691875.1 Burkholderiales bacterium
CGGCCGGGCAGCGGCGCATGGGCGCCAACCCGCATGCCAACGGCGGGCTGCTCCGCAAGGACCTGAAGATGCCGGACTTCCGCCGCTACGCGGTGGACGTGACCAATGCGGGCAAGGTGCTGCACGAGAACACCAAGCCGCTCGGTGAATTCCTGCGCGACGTGATGCGCCACAACATGTCGAGCTTCCGGGTATTCGGCCCGGACGAGACCGCGTCCAATCGCCTGCAGGCGATCTACGAGGTGAGCAAGAAGGCCTGGATGGCGGACCTGCTGCCCGAGGACGCCGACGGCGGCGAACTGGCGCGCGACGGACGGGTGATGGAGATGCTCTCGGAGCACACGCTCGTGGGCTGGCTCGAAGGGTACCTGCTGTCCGGCCGCCACGGGTTCTTCCACACGTACGAGGCCTTCGCCCACGTTGTGGACTCGATGTTCAACCAGCACGCCAAGTGGCTGGACATCTCCAAGAACCACGTGCCGTGGCGCGCGCCGGTGGCCTCGCAGAACATCCTGCTGTCGTCCACCGTCTGGCGCCAGGACCACAACGGCTTCTCGCACCAGGATCCGGGCTTCATCGATCTGGTGACCAACAAGAGCCCGAGCGTGACGCGCGTCTACCTGCCGCCCGACGCCAACACCCTGCTCGCGGTGGCCGACCACTGCCTGCGCTCGACCGACTGCATCAACGTCATCGTCGCCGACAAGCAGAAGCACCTGCAGTTCACGACCATCGACGAGGCGGTCGTGCACTGCGCGAAGGGCATCGGTATTTGGGCCCGCGCAAGCAGCGACGAGGGGGTGGAGCCCGACGTGGTGATGGCCTCCTGCGGCGATGTCGCCACCCAGGAGGCGCTCGCCGCGACCGCCATCCTGCGCGAGCACCTGCCGGACCTGAAGCTCCGCTTCGTCAACGTGGTGGATCTCTTCAAGCTGCAGCCCGCGAGCGAGCACCCGCACGGCTCGAGCGAGCGCGAGTTCGACAGCCTGTTCACGGTCGACAAGCCGATCATCTTCAACTTCCACGGCTACCCGTGGCTGATCCACAAGCTCGCCTACCGGTTCCGCAACCACGAGAACCTGCATGTGCGGGGCTACAAGGAGAAGGGCAACATCAACACGCCCCTCGAGCTCGCGATCCTCAACCAGGTGGACCGCTTCGACCTCGTGATCGACGTCATCGACCGCGTGCCGCGGCTGCAAGTGAAGGCCGCGCACCTGAAGGAGAAGATGAAGAACGAGATCATCCTGAACCTCGCGTATGCGCATGAGCACGGCACCGACCGCGAAGAGATCACCGACTGGGTGTGGCCGGAATGATGCGGTGCCGGCAGGACTAGCGACCCAGGTCTCAAGCGATGCACCCTGGAACACAACCTGGCCGCAGTTCCCCGCTTGGCGCGACCGTTTGTCCCCGGGGCGTCAACTTCAGCGTGTTCTCGAAGAGCAGCACCCGAGTGGAATTGATGTTCTTCGACCGCGTCGACGACGCGAACCCGACGGCGGTGTTTCCTCTCGATCCGATGGGCAATCGGACGTATCACTACTGGCATGTCTTCGTGCCCGGCGTTGCGGTCGGCCAAATCTATGGCTATCGAGCATTCGGACCCTTTGAACCGCATCGAGGATTGCGATTCGACCCGGACAAAGTTCTGCTAGATCCGTACGGCAAGGCTGTGGTCGTGCCAGACGGCTACAGCCGCATCAACGCTTCGCTGCCAGGTGACAATTCCGCCAGCGCGATGAAGAGCGCGGTCGCCGATCCCGCCCGCTATGACTGGGAGGGAGACGCTCCGCTGAACCGGCCGTTTTCTCAAACGGTGATCTACGAGATGCACGTCGGCGGGTTCACGCGACATGCAAGCTCCGGTCTGGCCCCGGAACTGCGGGGCACGTATCGCGGGTTGATCGAGAAGATCGGCTATCTGCAGGAGCTCGGGGTGACGGCGGTGGAGCTGATGCCGGTGTTCCAGTTCGACCAGCAGGATGCGCCGCGCGCGCGCGTCAACTACTGGGGGTACTCGCCGGTCTCGTTCTTCGCGCCACATGGGGGTTACAGCTCCCGCAAGGATCGCCTGGGTCCGCTCGACGAGTTTCGCGAC
This sequence comes from Burkholderiales bacterium, assembly GCA_049691875.1. Taxonomy (GTDB): domain Bacteria; phylum Pseudomonadota; class Gammaproteobacteria; order Burkholderiales; family SG8-39; genus JAABRB01. Next base: position 2,102 of record JBAVOG010000026.1, read on the forward strand.
ATGGTCAAGGCGCTGCATCGGGCCGGCATCGAGGTGATCCTCGATGTCGTGTTCAACCACACTGCGGAAGGCAACCATACCGGCCCGACGCTGTGCTTTCGCGGGCTCGAGAACGCAGCGTATTACATCCTGCAGGACGACCGATGCCGCTATTCGGACTACACCGGCACCGGGAACACCTTGAACGCGAATCAGGCGATCGTCCGCCGTCTGATCGTCGACAGCCTGCGCTATTGGGTCGAGTCGATGCACGTGGACGGCTTTCGCTTCGACCTGGCTTCGATTCTCTCGCGCGACGAGCGCGGTCGCCCGCTCGAGAATCCTCCCATCCTCTGGGACATCGAATCGGACTCGGTGCTGGCCGGGACGAAGCTCATCGCCGAAGCCTGGGATGCCGCCGGCCTGTATCAGGTGGGTACATTCGTCGGTGACAGCTGGAAGGAATGGAACGGCCAGTTCCGGGATGACGTGCGCAGCTTCATGAAGGCCGACCGGGGGACCGTCGGCCGAGTGGCCCAGCGGCTGCTCGGCAGCCCGGACATATACGGTGGCGCGGAGCGCGAGCCCGAGAAGAGCATCAATTTCGTGACCTGCCATGACGGGTTCACCCTCAACGACCTGGTGTCCTACAACGGCAAGCACAACGAGGCGAACGGAGAGGACAACCGGGACGGGAGCGACTTCAACCTGAGCTGGAACTGCGGAGTGGAAGGGCCGACCGACGATCAAACGATCGAACGGCTGCGCAATCGACAAGTGAAGAACTTCCTCGCCCTCACGCTTCTGTCCGCGGGAGCGCCGATCCTGCTCATGGGCGACGAGGTGCGGCGCACGCAGCGCGGAAACAACAACGCCTATTGCCAGGACAATGACGTCAGCTGGTTCGACTGGAGCGGACCCGACAAGCACGGGGACATTCTCCGCTTCACGCGGCTTCTGCTGTCGATGCGTTCTAGAGGCGATGTGGCGCGCGGCAAGCTGATCATAGACCTCAACGAAATTCTGCGACAGGCACGGGTCGAGTGGCACGGCGTGAAGCTCCGGTGTCCGGACTGGAGCGACGAGTCGCACAGCCTTGCCTTCACGGCCGGCACGCTGGATGGCCGCTTCCTGGTCCACGGGATGGCAAATGCCTATTGGGAGCCGCTGACATTCGAGCTCCCGCCCGCGCAGGGGTGGCGTCGCGCAATCGATACTTTTCTGGAACCGCCGCAGGACATCTGCGACTCGCCCGACGCCGCACCCGTCGTGGACGAGACCTATGAGGTGCAGCCCTGGTCGCTTGT
>JBAVOG010000027.1:0-4519 GCA_049691875.1 Burkholderiales bacterium
GTGGGTGTCGTGTAGCATGGGCGCTTCCACGACCCGCCATGCGCCACACGCTCGTCATCGCGCTCTTCGTAACCATGCTCGCCCTGCTTCTCCAGGCTTGCGGCACCCGAGGCCCGCTGTATCTTCCGCCGCCCGGCTCGGACGCCTCCGCCGAAGCGAAAAAGAAACCGCAGTGATCCGTCGATGAGCGTCTTCGCCCGGCGCGACGGTACTCTGCACGCGGAATCCGTTGCGCTCTCCGCAATCGCCGCGCAATTCGGGACGCCCTGCTTCGTCTATTCGCGCGCCGCCCTGGAAGCGTCCTATCGGGCATTCGATGCGGCGCTCGAGGGGCGCGACCACCTGATCTGCTACGCGATGAAGGCCAACTCGAATCTGGCGATCCTCGACGTGTTTGCACGGCTCGGATCGGGATTCGACATCGTGTCCGGCGGCGAGCTTGCGCGTGCGCTTGCGGCCGGTGCGGATCCCCGCAAGATCGTCTTTTCGGGAATCGGCAAGACCAAGCGCGAGATCCGCGTCGCGCTCGCGGCCGGGATACTCTGCTTCAACGTTGAATCCGCGGCGGAGCTTGCGCGTGTGACGCGCGTGGCGCAGGACATCGGGACGCGCGCGCCCGTGTCCCTGCGTGTCAACCCGGACGTGGATCCCAAGACGCATCCATACATTTCCACCGGTTTGAAGGAGAACAAATTCGGCGTTGCCTATGCCGACGCACTGGATCTGTATCGTGCGGCGGCTGCGTCACCGCATCTCGACGTTGCGGGTCTCGATTTCCACATCGGGTCTCAGCTCACTGAAGTGGGGCCATTGGTGGACGCGCTCGACCGGGCGCTCGAGCTCGTGGAGGCTCTCGAGCGCGAAGGCATCCGGCTCCGCCACCTCGACATCGGGGGCGGACTCGGAATTCGCTATCGGCACGAACAGCCGCCGGCGGTGGCCGACTACCTGCAGGCGATGCTCGAACGGCTCAGGCATCATCCGCACCGGATACTCCTGGAGCCGGGTCGCGCACTGGTCGGGAACGCCGGCCTGCTGATCACCCGGGTCGAATACCTCAAGCCCGGCGCGCACCGCAACTTCGCAGTGGTGGATGCTGCGATGAACGACCTGATGCGGCCGGCCCTCTACGACGCCTGGCACGACATACTCCCTGTTGTGCACCGCAACAATCGTGCCGAGACCTACGACGTCGTGGGACCGGTGTGCGAGAGCGGCGATTTCATCGGCCGGTCGCGGGAACTGGCGATCGCGGAGGGCGACTTGCTGGCAGTGATGTCCGCGGGTGCCTACGGGATGAGCATGAGTTCCAATTACAACACCCGGCCCCGGGCCGCAGAGGTGATCGTCGACGGGAGCACTCTCCACCTCGTCCGCGAACGCGAGTCGCTCGAATCGCTCTATGCGGGTGAGCGCCTGTTGCCCCGTTAGCCGGGCATGCAGGTACGTTCCATCACACCCGCCGGAACAATGTGACTAGAATGCGCGACGGCCGTCGCCCTGACGGCAAGATCGAGTGATCTCCAAGGTCATGACCGAGGTGGCGCATACTCGTACCGGATGGCTGCTACGCACAGCACCCCTGGCGCTGGCGATTGCCGGAGTTGCCCTGCTTGGGTATTCCGGGCACGAAGCCCGAGCGCAATCCGAGCAAGCGGGAAAGATCGCTCCGGCTGACAAGGCTGGCAAGCCGGACGGAGCCGAGAAGGCAACGGGGAAGCCGGAAAACTTCGACAAGGCCGGCAAGGCTGGCGGGGGAAGTCAACCTCCCGTGGCGGTGACCGTCGCGCGCGTCTTCCAACAGTCGGTTCCCGTTCGCATCCAGGCGGTGGGTTCGGCAGAGGCCTATGCGACAGTCGCGATCAAGGCGCGCGTCGACGGACAGATCGTCGACGTCCGGTTTCGCGAAGGCCAGGAGGTCCGCGCCGGAAGCGTACTCTTCAACCTCGACCCGCGGCCGTTCGAGGCCGCGCTCAGGCAGGCGGAAGCGAATCACCAACGTGATCTCGCGCAACTGGCGCAGGCAAAGCGGCAGGAGGAGCGTTACCTCGAGCTGCTGCAGAAGAACTTCATCTCCAAGGAGGCGTACGCACAGTACAAGACCGGCGCGGAAACTGCGCAGGCTGCCGTACTCGGGAGCAAGGCCGCGCTGGAGAATGCGCGGCTCCAGCTCGAGTACACCACGATCAAGGCGCCGATCGACGGCTATACCGGTCGAATCCAGATCCAGAAGGGCAACTTGGTCAAGGCGAACGACGCGACTCCACTGGTCGTGCTCAATCAGGTGCATCCGATCAACGTCAGCTTTGCAGTTCCGGAACAGATCCTGGCGTCCGTGCGCAAGCAGATGACCGGCGAGCCCCTGCAGGTCGAAGCGACCCCGTCGGACGCAACCAAGCCGGCCGTCGGCAAGCTGGTCTTCATCGACAACGCGGTCGATACCACGACCGGAACGATCAAGCTCAAGGCGGTGTTCGAAAATCGGGACGACGCGCTGTGGCCGGGTCAGTTCGTCACGGTGTGGCTCAAGCTCTTCGAGGACAAGAACGCGCTGACTGTGCCGTCGCGCGCCGTTCAAACCGGTCCGAACGGGCAGTACGTGTTCGTTGTCAAATCCGACACGAGTGTCGAGCTGCGGCCGATAACGGTGGAGCGATCCGAAGGCGATCTGTCGGTGATTGCGACTGGACTTACGAAGGGAGAAAGGGTGGTTACGCAGGGCCAGCTGCGGCTCATACCGGGGGCAAAGGTCGTCATCAAGGGCGACGGGCGTCCGCAAGACGGCGACCGGCCGCAAGGCGGCGACCGTCAGAAGGACGTTGACCGCCGGACCAGCGACGAACGTCAGTCGTGAATCTCTCGGAGATTTTCGTCCGCCGCCCGGTCATGACCATGCTGGTCATGATCGCGATCCTGGTGTTCGGGGTGGCGAGTTATCGGCTGCTCCCGGTGAGCTCGCTGCCGAACGTGGACTTTCCGACCATCGAGGTCCGGGCGGAGCTGGCCGGCGCGAGCCCCGAGACGATGGCCTCCGCGGTGGCGACACCCATCGAGAAGCAGCTCTCCACCATTGCCGGGATCGACTCGATGATCTCGCTGAGCGGCCAGGGGATTACGCGGATCACGATCCAGTTCTCACTCGACCGGAACATCGACGCGGCCGCTCAGGACGTGCAGTCGGCGATCGCGGCAACGCTGCGCCAGTTGCCACCCACGATGTCCACGCCGCCGTCGTTCCGGAAAGTGAATCCTGCCGACTTTCCGATCTACTACATCGCCCTCTCCTCCGACACCCTGCCGCTCTGGACGGTGAACGAGTACGCCGAGGGCATCCTTGCGCAGCGCATTTCCACGGTCACTGGCGTCGCCCAGGTACAGGTGTACGGTCAGCAGAAGTACGCCGTGCGTGTGCAACTGGATCCGAGCGCGCTCGCCTCGCGCGGGATCGGCATCAACGAGGTCGAGCAGGCCATCGGGCAGGCGAACGTCAACCTTCCGACCGGGACGCTCTCCGGCAAGGACCGCGATTTCGCCGTGCAGGCCACCGGGCAGCTATTCGACGCGGCGGCGTTCCGGCCCGTGGTCGTGAGCTATCGCAACGGCTCGCCCGTGCGTCTGCAGGAACTCGGCCGGGTGATCGACAGCACCCAGAACGACAAGGTCGCGGCGTGGTTCAACGGCAAGCGCTCCATCATCCTTGCCGTGCAGCGCCAGCCCGGCGTCAACACGATCGACACGGTCGATCGGGTCAAGGCGCTGCTGCCCGCGTTTCGCGCCCAGGTTCCGCAGGGCATCGAGATGCGCGTGTTCTACGATCGCTCCGGGCCGATCCGCGAATCGGTCGAGGAAGTCCAGTTCACGCTGCTGCTCGCGCTCGTACTCGTGGTCCTGGTGATCTTTCTCTTCCTGCGCAATCTCTCGGCTACGCTGATCCCGAGCGTCGCGCTGCCGATGTCCGTGATCGGGACCTTCGCGGTGATGTATCTGCTCGACTACAGCGTCGACAACATCTCGCTTCTCGCGCTGGTCTTGTGCGTCGGCTTCGTGGTGGACGATGCGATCGTGATGCTGGAAAACATCTCGCGTCACCTGGAAATGGGCAAGACGCCGATGCAGGCGACGCTCGACGGCTCCCGCGAGATCTCGTTCACCATCCTGTCGATGACCCTCTCGCTGGCCGCGGTGTTCATCCCGATCCTGTTCATGGGTGGGATACTGGGTCGGCTGCTGCACGAGTTCGCGGTCGTGATCATGGCGGCGGTCCTGATTTCCGGTTTCGTGTCGCTGACGCTGTCGCCGCTCATGTGCAGCCGGGTCCTGCGGCCGGAGCACACACGGAAGCACGGTCGCGTCTACCTGGCCGTCGAGCGCGGATTCGACGCGGTGAAGCATGCCTACGACGTCAGCCTGAAGTGGGTGATCGGGCGACCGCGCGCGACCATGGTCGTGTTCCTGGCGATCGTCGTTGCGACGGGATTCCTCTTCGCGAAGATGCCAAAAGGGTTCCTGCCCTCCGAGG
>JBAVOG010000028.1:0-1633 GCA_049691875.1 Burkholderiales bacterium
ACTCCATGAACTTGTATTCCGGCCTCTCCCCGGGCTCGGCCGTAATCAGCGGCGAGACATAGCGGTAGCCGAGCTCAGCGCCGATCATGTCGCTCGACTTGCGCTGTTCGACGTCAGCCACTTTGGCGAACGCGGCACGGGCGGCGAGGCCTTCCGGCGTGTTCTCGCGGATAAGCGGGGTGTAGAGGCCTCGCCATTTGCGACGCCCCATGGTGGCATGGCGCGAGGCCGCAACGTTGTTGGCGCCCACCTGCCGGCGCTCGGTCTCGTAGGCGGTCAAAAGCTTTTGCCCGCCCCAGCCGGCCAGCGTCGCGGCGAGTTTCCATGAGAGATCAACGGCGTCGCCGACGCCGCTGTTCATACCGAGCCCGCCGGTCGGGATCACCAGATGGACGGCGTCACCTGCCAGGAAGACCCGGCCGTCGCCGTAGCGTCCGGCCAGCAGCAGGTTCTGCCGCCACATCCCGGCATTGATCATCTCGTAGTCGAGCGGCATCGCGATGGTCTTCTCGAACATCGGCTTCATCTCGGCCTCGGTGTCGACCACCGAGTGCAACGTGAAGTGCCGCGTCGAATCCTGCACGATCATCTGCGTCGCGCGGTCGTCGGCGACGTGATAGTGCCGGCCCTTGCCGATCGGGATGCGCTCGTAGAGCTCGTCGCAGCGGAACAGCGCCTGGCAGAGCTGCAGCAGGTTGCCTTCGCCCTCGAGCGCGATGCCGAGCTGCTTGCGCACCGTGCTGGTGCCGCCATCGCAGCCCACGAGATACTGCGCGGTGATCTCCGACGTTGCGCCGCCGGTATCCCGGACGGCCGCGGTGACGCCGCTCTGGTCCTGCGTGAACGACAGCAGCTCGTGGCCATAGCGCACCGTGAGCGCCGGCATCGTCTCGGCGATCGACTTGAGCAACGGTTCGAGGGTGTACTGCGAGATGAGTTGATAGGGCTCCAGCGGCAGCGAACCGTCCCGGCTCTCGGCGATGCGTGCCTTGGCTTCAGCCACCGAGGGATGCACGTGATGCACCAGCGGCGGCTCGGCGAGCGAGAACACGATGAAGATGTCCATCGGGCAATGCGCCGGCAGGCCGGCGGCGCGCACGCGCTCGGCAACGCCCATACGGCGGTAGATCTCCATGGAGCGCGCGTTGCACCGCTCCATCTTGGGCAGGAAGGCCGGCGCCTCCTTCTGCTCCACGAGCGTACAGCGCACGCCGCGCAGTGCGAGATCGATGGCGAGCGTCAGACCGGTCGGCCCGCCGCCGACTACAAGAACTTGCGTATCCATGTCATTCTTCAATCACAGCAGGCTCGAACTCCGCAAGCTCCGTCCCCTCCTGCACGAAATCCCCGACTGCACATTTCAGCGCCTTCAGCCGGCCGTCGGCGGGAGCGCGAAGGGTATGCTCCATCTTCATCGCCTCGATGACGATGAGCGGCGCCCCGCGCGCCACATCGGTGTCCGGATCGACGAGGATGCGCGTCACATTCCCCGGCATCGGCGCAACGATCCGGCCGGCCGCGTCGAGGTGCTGAAGGTCGGCGGCGAACGGGTCGATCCAGTGGAGATTGAGCACGCCATGCGGCGTGCTCAATTCCAGGTCGCGGCCGTCCCAGACGGCGGATGCGGTGGCCG
>JBAVOG010000029.1:0-1667 GCA_049691875.1 Burkholderiales bacterium
GCAGCAGGGATACGAGGATGTGCTTGCCGACGCCAAGGTGGCGGCGAACGACGTCGCGTACATCGCGACGACCGGCGAGGGCGAGAACGTCAAGTTCGCCACGGGACACTTCTACTCGATGACCACGCACGCGCGCGGCGGCGTCTTTCTCGACCCCAAAGCACGCGCGATCATGGACATCGGCGCCCTGAACGGACGGGCGATCCGCGTCGACGAGCGCGGCAAGGTGCTCGCGTACAAGATGACGAGCCAGTGCGCTTCCGGCTCCGGCCAGTTCCTCGAGAACATCGCGCGCTACCTGGGCGTGGCCGTCGAGGAGATCGGCTCGCTTTCGAAGACCTCGAAGGAGCCCGAGAAGGTGAGCTCGATCTGCGCGGTGCTCGCCGAGACCGACGTGATCAACTTGGTATCGCGGGGGATCGCGACCCCCGACATCCTGAAGGGAATCCATCTGTCGATGGCTTCGCGGGTCGTGAAGCTGCTCAAGGCCACGGGCATCACCGGCGGACACGTGCTGCTCACCGGCGGCCTGGCGCTCGACACGGGTCTGCTGGCGGCCATCCAGGAAGAGATGGTGAACGAGAAGGTCAACCTGGATGCGGCGAACCATCCGGATTCAATCTACGCCGGCGCGATCGGCGCCGCGCTGTGGGGCGCGTTCCGGCATGGGAAGATCCAGGAACTGCAGAGTCGCGCGGCCGCGTAGGAAATGGGATATGGTTTCCCCTCCTTTCCAAGGAGGGGTAGCCGCGAAGCGGCCGGGGTGGTTGGAGTTTCGATCAGCGCAGCGACCACCCCGGCGCCTTCGGCGCCATCCCTCCTCGGAGAGGAGGGGAAGAAGAATTCAAGACTAGGAGGACGAAATGGCACTGATGATCACCACCGACTGCACCTCGTGCGATGCCTGCCCATCGGTGTGCCCGAACGAGGCGATCACCGCCGGCAGCCCCTACGTGATCGACCCTCTGAAATGCACCGAATGCGTCGGTGCGCACGACGAGCCGCAATGCAGGCTGGTGTGCCCGGCGGACTGCATCCCCGAGAATCCCGATTTCAAGGAAACGCCGGAGGAACTGAAGGCCAAGTACGAGAGCCTGCACGGCTGAATACGCCGGGCGCGGCTAAAGCGTCACCGAGCCGCCGTCCACGGCGAGGGTCTGCGCGGTGACGAAATCGCTCGCCGGCGAGGCGAGAAACACCAGCGCACCCAGAAGATCCTGCGGCACACCGGCGCGCGGCATGGCGCGGGTCCGGATCACCTTCTCACTCGGCGCGAGATTGTGCGGGTGATCGATGACCGACGGGCTCTCGATGAGTCCCGGCGCGAGCGTGTTCACGTTGACACCGTGCGGTCCGAGCTCGCGCGCGAGGCAGCGCGTCAGCCCGAGAATGGCCGCCTTGGAGGTCACGTAGGCGAGCATCTCGGTCATGCCCTTATATGCGGTTCCCGACCCGATGTTGATGATCTTGCCGCGCCGCGCCTCGATCATCATCGGTGCAAGATGCTTGGCCATGAGAAACGGTCCCTTCACGTTCACGGCCATCACCCGGTCCCAGAGGTCGGTCGAGTACTCGTGGAAAGCGAGCGCCGGAAGCTCGGCGAAAAGCGCCGCGTTGTTGACGAGGATCTCGACCGTACCAAGCGCCTCCCGCACTTCGCGGGCGAA
>JBAVOG010000030.1:0-4674 GCA_049691875.1 Burkholderiales bacterium
CTCTCGATCGTGCCCCTCCTGGCGCTGAGCTTCTCGGTGCTCAAGGCCTTCGGCGTGTACAACCAGGTGCAACCGATGCTGCTCACTTTCCTCGAGCCCCTGGGGGAAAATGGCATCGAGCTCACCAACCGGATCATCAGCTTCATCCAGAACATGAACGTCGGCGTGCTCGGCTCGGTCGGCCTTGCGCTGCTTCTCTATACCGCGGTGTCGCTTGTCCAGAAGATCGAGGCGGCGTTCAATTTCATCTGGCACGTGCGCCGCGCGCGCGGCGTCGGCGAGCGGTTCAGCCGCTACCTAAGCGCGCTGCTCGTCGGGCCGATCCTCCTCTTCGCGGCGCTCGGCATCACGGCTTCGGTGACAAGCTCGGCATACATTCGAGATTTCCTGGACGTGCAGGCGTACGAGTGGCTGGTCGCGCAAAGCGGCCGCGTGATGCCCTACGCGCTGGTGATCGGCGCGTTCACGTTCGTCTACATCTTCATGCCCAACACGAAAGTCCGGATCGGACCGGCTCTCGTCGGTGGGATCGTCGGCGGGATCCTCTGGCAATCCGCCGGCTGGGGCTTCGCGCTCTTCGCGGCAGGCTCGACGCGGTACGCCGCGATCTACTCGAGCCTGGCGATTCTCGTTCTCTTCATGCTGTGGCTCTACCTGAGCTGGCTCATCCTCCTATTCGGGGCAAGCGTCGCTTTCTACGTGCAGCACCAGGAGTATTGCGTTCAGGAGTCGGGGGAACCGCGCCTCAGCAACCGGATGCGCGAGCGTCTTGCGTTGATCGTGATGAGCCGGATAGCCCGTCGCTACCTGGACGGCGAAAGCCCCTGGACCGCGGACGCGCTCGCGCAGTCACTGCGCGTGCCGATGCGGGCAGTGGAGCTCATCCTCGGCAGCCTTCAGGTAGGAGGGGTCGTCGTTCAGACCAGTGAGGAGCCGCGCGGCTACGTCCCAGGGCGCGACCTCGAAACCATCGGCGCGAAGCAGCTGCTCGATCTGGTGCGCCTTTCCGGCGAAGACCGGTTTCTCAGCATCGCTGCGCTACCTGCCCCGGAACCGATCGAGGAGATGCTGCGGCGGGTCGATAGCGCTGCCGAGGCTGCGCTCGCGAACGTGACCGCGAAGGATCTGGCCGGGGGGCGTCCCGCTGTGCCGGAGGGTTTGGCGCAAACGGGGCCCCGCACAGAGTGAATCCGGGAACTCTCAGCGCACGCTTGTTACGCTGAGCGTGCTATCGAGTCAGCTAGCAATTCGACCAGTTGGGGGTGTAGATGCACCCCGACCCGTCGCCGCCGACCGGGTATCCGCCCGAGGCATCGCTCCCGCGATAGTGCCACTGACTGCCCTGCCCTCCGTTGTAGCCATACGCCTGGCCAGCTCCGCCGGACGATCGGCTACCGTATCCGTAGCCCTGTCGAGCTGACTGCGAGCAAGCCACCTGTCCGCTCTCCACATGCTTGATGCAGCCGCTCCCGACGAGATAGTGTCCGCGCACCGGAACCTGCCCCGTCATTCTGTAAAGCGCAACGAGCTGCGTTCTCGACAGCTCGGCGCCATTCACGAAGACTCCGGTCCCCGGTGAACTCGCGTACGCTGCGGTGGTGAACAGGGCAACGGCGATCAGGGCGGCAATGGTCAGTACTTTCAGGTCGTCCATTCTTTTCAGCATCGTCGCTTCTCCTTTGGTCAGTGCCGCTCGTCGCTCGGCACGAGGCCACTTTAGGAGATCAGGTCCGCGGGTTCGATGCCGCTTCCCACTCGCAGTTTGTGTCGGATGCACATTCCCGCGCCGGGCCCCAGCGGCGGCGTGAACTGAGTCACGAACTGCCGTGTCCAGGCCACCTGGAACTGATCGAAAACACGGGTTGTATCGGCGGTATCGGTGTGGCAGTGTTCACGCTGCCGGGCGCGTCGCGCCACGCCGGGGGCGGAAGAGATGCGGGAGGCACAAATGCAGCGTATGCGGCTAGGCTGGATCGGAGTCGGCAAGATGGGGACCCCGCTTTGCACCAACCTGCTCAAGGCGGGATTCGATCTCGGCGTGGTCGACACCGATCCGGCGCGCGTGGCAGAAATGACTGCCAAGGGCGCGCGGAGCTGTCCCGAAGCCGCCACGCTCGCCCGCAACTCGGATGTCGTGTTCTCGATGGTGCCGAACGACGAGGTTCTGCTCTCCATCGTTGCGGGCGAGCACGGCGTCGCGCGAGGAATCGGTCCCGGAAAGATCTACGTCGACCTGAGCACGGTCTCGCCGGAACGGTCCGAAAGTGTCGCCGAGCTCCTTGCGCCGACCGGCGCGCAGTACCTTCGCTCACCGGTGTCCGGCAGCACTGCGAATGCGGCGGCCGGATCTCTCGCGCTGTATTGCTCGGGCCCCAAGGAAGCCTTCGAGACGGTGCGTCCTGCGCTCGAGTGCATGGGATCCAGGTTGACGTACTGCGGCGCCGGCGAGGAAGCGCGTGTCCTCAAGCTGGTGCTCAACATGATCGTCTGCATGACTCCCGCCATCGTGGGGGAAGCACTCTCGCTCGGCGCGAAGAGCGGCCTCGACTGGTCGCAGATGATCGACGCGATCGGGCAAAGCGTGGCCGCTTCGCCCGTAATCGGCTACAAAGTGGACATGATGAAGCGGCGCGACTGGACCCCGATGGCCACCATCGACCTGGTCGCGAAGGACCTGGACCTGGCCCTCGAGTGGGGTCGCCTCCGCGACGCACCGATGCCCCTGACCGCCGCGATTCAGCAGTTCAACAAGTCATTCCAGGCGAGCGGCAACGGCAACCTCGACTTCTTCTCCGTCCTCACCTGGCCGGAGCGGATTTCGCGGGATTGATGATCCGCGCCGGGAACGTTCCCGATATCATTTCCACCCTGTGCAGGCGCTTAGATCGTTCCGCGCTTGCGAACGACCATCCGAACGAGAAACGCGATGACCACAAACACTGAATCGGAAATTCTTGCGCTCGAGGCGGAGCGATGCGCCGCGATGCTGTCAGGCGACGAATCCGCCATGCGTCGCCTCTTTCATGACGACATGATCTTCACACACTCGACGGGTCTCGCGGAGACCAAGTCGAGTTTCATCGGCTCGATCGCGAGCGGCAAGTTCGACTACAAGCGCATCGAGCAATCGAAGGAGCGGGTTCGTCTCTACGGCGACACCGCGCTGGTGAGCGGGCAGGCCGAGATCGACATCGACGTCGACGGCGCGCCCCGCAAGCTGAATCTCTGCTATCTCGCCGCCTGGGTCCGGACCCAGGCGGGCTGGCAGTTCGTCGCGTGGCAATCGGCCAGCATTCCGGCATGACGGTCCTGCCGTGCGCCCAGGTGCTGGCCGGGCACGCTCCCGCCGACAGTGCCGTCACGATCCGAGGCTGGGTGCGCACGCGCCGCGATTCGAAAGCGGGCATCTCGTTCGTCAACGTGACGGACGGCTCGTCCTTTCACCCCGTGCAGGTCGTCGCGCCCAGCGCGCTCGCCAACTATTCGTCCCAAGTGCTGCACCTCACCGCGGGTTGCTCCGTCGAAGCCACCGGGATCGTCGTGCCCTCTCCCGCCAAGGGGCAGCCCTTCGAGATGCAGGCCAGCGCGATCAAGGTGATCGGGTGGGTGGAGGAACCGGACGCTTATCCGATCCAGCCCAAGGCGCACACGCTGGAATTCCTGCGTGAAGTGGCGCATCTCCGGCCGCGGACCAACGTGATCAGCGCGGTGACCCGCGTCCGGCACACCATTGCGGGTTCCATCCACCGCTTCTTTCACGACAACGGCTTCTTCTGGGTCAACACGCCCATCATTACCGGCGCGGACGCCGAAGGTGCCGGCGAGCTGTTTCGCGTCTCGACGCTCGACCTCGCGAACCTGCCGCGGACGTCGGACGGGAAGGTCGATTTCGCGCAGGATTTCTTCGGGCGCGAGACCTTCCTGACGGTGTCGGGCCAGCTCAACGTCGAGAGCTACTGTCTCGCGCTCTCGAAGGTCTATACCTTCGGCCCGACGTTTCGCGCCGAGAACTCGAACACCAGCCGGCATCTCGCCGAGTTCTGGATGATCGAGCCCGAGATCGCTTTTGCGGATCTGTCCGACGACGCGAATCTTGCGGAGGCCCTGCTGAAGCACGTTTTTCGCGCGGTGCTCACCGAGCGACCCGACGACATGGCGTTCATCGAGCAGAGAGTCGAGAAGGGCGTGATCGAAAAGCTGCAGGCGATCGTCGACTCGGAGTTCGTGCGCATGGACTACACGGAGGCGATCAGCATCCTCGAACGCACCAAGGAGAAGTTCGAGTTCCCCGTGAAGTGGGGCATCGACCTGCAGTCCGAGCACGAGCGCTACCTGACCGAAAAGCACGCCAAAAAGCCCGTCATCGTCCTGAACTACCCGAAAGGCATCAAGGCCTTCTACATGCGCGTCAACGACGACGGGAAGACAGTCGCCGCGATGGACGTGCTCGCACCGGGAATCGGCGAGATCATCGGCGGGAGCCAGCGCGAGGAGCGGCTCGAGGTGCTCGACGCCCGCATGGCCGAGTCGGGCCTCGATCCGGAACACTACAGCTGGTACCGGGACCTCCGCCGCTACGGCACGGTGCCGCACGCCGGCTTCGGCCTCGGGCTCGAGCGGACAGTCGCTTACGTCACCGGGCTCTCGAACGTCCGGGATGCGATCCCTTTTCCT
>JBAVOG010000031.1:0-3687 GCA_049691875.1 Burkholderiales bacterium
AGACAGCCGGGTGTGATGCGCCCGACGGCATCGACCGCGGTGGCCTCCACGAAAAGCAACCCGGCCCCACTCATTGCGAGGTTGTTGAGGTGAATGAGGTGCCAGTCGCTTGCGGTGCCATCCGTGGCGGAGTACTGGCACATCGGCGACACCACGATGCGGTTCGCGAGCTCGAGCTCCCTCAGGCGGATCGGGCTGAACAGGGCGGGGGACGGCATTGCGCTGAGACTCCACAGTCTGGAAAGGGGGCACAGAATAGCCCGGTTTTCCCCGGTGCAACGCGGGCCCGCTCAGCGCCATTCTGCGCGCCAGTTTTGCGCGCCGCACCATTGTTGCTAAGGGTGAAAAAGCCCTTTATAATCCCGCGTCTTTGGTTTCGGGGTCGGAATTTCTACCCCCGGACCCGTTTCCTCGACCGACAGAAAGCCCATGCCGACGATCAATCAGCTCGTGAGCAAGTCCCGGGACCGCCTGCCGAAAAAGAGCAAGGTGCCCGCGCTTGCCGGCTCGCCGCAGAAACGCGGGGTGTGCACGCGCGTGTACACGACGACGCCGAAGAAACCGAACTCAGCCCTGCGTAAAGTCGCGAAAGTGCGCCTGACCAACGGGTTCGAAGTGATCAGCTACATCGGCGGCGAGGGTCACAATCTTCAGGAGCACTCGGTGGTGCTCATTCGCGGCGGCCGGGTCAAGGATCTGCCGGGCGTGCGGTATCACATCGTGCGCGGCAGCCTCGACACCCAGGGCGTCAAGGACCGTAAGCAGGCCCGTTCGAAGTACGGCGCGAAGCGCCCCAAGCCTGCCTGACCTAGGAAAGCGGCTCGTCATGCCCCGTCGCAGAGAAGTCCCCAAGCGCGAGATCCTTCCGGACCCGAAATTCGGGAACGTGGACGTCGCGAAGTTTGTCAACGTCCTCATGACCCGTGGCAAGAAATCGGTGGCCGAGCGCATCGTCTACGGCGCTTTCGACACGATCAAGACCAAGTCGGGCAAGGAGCCGATCGACATCTTTGGCCAGGCCGTGCAGAACGCCCGACCGATGGTCGAGGTGAAGAGCCGGCGAGTGGGCGGCGCCAACTACCAGGTGCCGGTCGAAGTGCGCCAGGTTCGGCGTGTCGCGCTCGCGATGCGCTGGCTGCGCGAGGCCGCGCAGAAGCGCGGCGAGAAATCGATGCAGGCGCGTCTCGCGAACGAATTGATCGAGGCTGCGGAAGGGCGCGGCGGCGCGGTCAAGAAGAAGGACGAAGTCCACCGCATGGCGGAGGCCAACAAGGCCTTCTCCCACTATCGGTTCTGATGAAAGGAACTCCTGAGGGCGGGCCCGGGGCCCGCCCTCGTCGTTGCAGGCTATGGCACGCAAGACCCCAATCGAGCGCTATCGGAATATCGGCATCAGTGCGCACATTGACGCCGGTAAGACCACCACCACCGAGCGCATCCTTTTCTACACCGGCGTCTCCCACAAGATGGGCGAGGTGCACGACGGCGCGACGGTGATGGACTGGATGGAGCAGGAGCGCGAGCGCGGAATCACGATCACTTCCGCCGCGACGACCTGCTTCTGGAAGGGGATGGACGGCAACCTCCCCGAGCACCGCATCAACATCATCGACACTCCCGGCCACGTCGACTTCACGATCGAGGTGGAGCGCAGCCTGCGCGTGCTCGACGGCGCCTGCATGGTCTACGACGCGGTGGCGGGCGTACAGCCCCAGTCCGAGACGGTCTGGCGGCAGGCGAACAAGTACCGTGTGCCACGCCTCGCGTTCATCAACAAGATGGACCGTACCGGCGCCGACTACTTCAAGTCCTATCGCCACATCCGCGAGAGGCTCAAGGGCAATCCCGTCCCGATCCAGATCCCGATCGGCGCCGAGGAACATTTCGAAGGCGTCGTCGACCTCGTGCAGATGAAGGGGATCTACTGGGACGACGCGTCGCAGGGGATGAAGTTCGAGCTGCGGGACGTTCCGGATGCGCTCAAGGACTTGGCGCAGGAATGGCGCGAGAAGATGGTCGAGGCCGCGGCCGAGGCAAACGAGGAACTCATGAACAAGTACCTCGAAACCGGCAGCTTGTCGGTCGAGGAAATCAAGCGGGGCTTGCGCGCGCGCACCATCGCGAACGAGATCGTGCCGATGCTTTGCGGCACGGCGTTCAAGAACAAGGGCGTGCAGGCGATGCTCGATGCGGTCATCGAGTATCTCCCGTCGCCCATCGAGGTTCCGCCCGTCGCCGGCGAGAAGGAGAACGGCGAGGAAGACGTGCGTACGCCGAGCGACGATGCGCCGTTCGCCGCGCTCGCTTTCAAGATCATGACCGATCCGTACGTGGGCCAGCTCACATTCATCCGCGTCTATTCGGGCGTGCTGAACTCGGGCGATACCGTCTACACATCCGTGAAGGGCCGCAAGGAGCGCATCGGCCGGATTCTCCAGATGCACGCGAACCAGCGCGAGGAGATCAAGGAGCTCCGCGCTGGAGACATCGCGGCGGCGGTGGGATTGAAGGACGTCACGACCGGTGAGACGCTGTGTGACCCCGGCAAAGTGATCATTCTCGAGCGCATGGTGTTTCCGGATCCGGTCATTCACGTGGCCGTCGAGCCCAAGACCAAGGTCGACCAGGAGAAGATGTCGCTCGCGCTCGGCCGCCTCGCGCAGGAGGACCCGTCGTTCCGCGTGCGCACGGACGAGGATTCCGGACAGACCATCATTTCCGGCATGGGCGAGCTGCACCTCGAGATCCTCGTCGACCGGATGAAGCGCGAGTTCGGCGTCGAGGCGAACGTCGGAGCGCCACAGGTTGCCTATCGCGAGACCATCAAGCGGGTTTGCGACGAGGTGGAAGGCAAGTTCGTCAAGCAGACCGGCGGCCGCGGGCAGTACGGCCACGTGTGGCTGAAGGTCGAACCGAACGTGATTGGCAAGGGTTTCGAGTTCGTCGACGCGGTCAAGGGCGGATCGGTGCCGCGCGAGTTCATTCCCGCGGTCGAGAAAGGGCTGAGGGAAACCCTGCCGAACGGTGTGCTGGCCGGCTTCCCGGTCGTGGACGTGAAAGTGACGCTCTTCGACGGCTCCTCGCACGACGTGGATTCGAACGAGAACGCATTCAAGATGGCGGCCTCGATGGCGTTCAAGGACGGGATGCGCAAGGCCCATCCGGTGATCCTCGAACCGATGATGTCGGTGGAGGTCGAGACGCCCGAGGAGAAGATGGGCGACGTGATGGGCGACCTCTCGTCGCGGCGCGGCATGATCCAGGGCATGGAGGACATCCCGGGCGGCAGCAAGGCGATCCGCGCGGAGGTTCCGCTCGCCGAGATGTTCGGCTATTCGACCACGGTGCGATCGCTGACGCAGGGCCGTGCCACATATTCGATGGAGTTCAAGCATTACGCCGAGGCACCGAAGTCGGTCTCCGAGGCGATCATCAACAAGGGAAAGGTCGAGAAGTAGCGCGCAACGCGTTGACGACGACACAGGGTAGCGACCATGGCAAAAGCAAAATTTGAGCGCAAGAAGCCGCACGTGAACGTAGGGACGATCGGTCACGTTGACCACGGGAAGACGACGCTGACGGCGGCGCTGACGCACGTGCTGGCCAAGAAGTACGGGGGCGAGGCGAAGGACTACGCGCAGATTGATGCGGCGCCGGAGGAGAAGGCGCGCGGGATCACGATCAACA
>JBAVOG010000032.1:0-7715 GCA_049691875.1 Burkholderiales bacterium
CGGGGCGCGCCGGCCGGGCGAGGGGCCAGAAGCGCGAGCGCGAACTGCCCCGAACCGGCCTTGATGCGCGCTTGATGCGCCGCTTGCATGCGACCGGTAAACTGCGTTGCCCGCTCAGCCGACAGGGGGAACGTCGGGGGGGCACCACCGATGCAGCGTATTCTTTCCATCGCGAACGTGCTCGGCCTGATGCTCTTCGTGTTCGGGCTGACCTACGCCTTGCCGATTGCGACATCCCTCGCGTATCGCGACGGCACGTGGATCCATTTCCTGGATGCCATGATCATCAACCTGGCGCTCGGGACCGTTCTTGTGCTCGCGACGCGCGGGCGCCGCGCCGAGCTCGGTGCGCCGGACGGGTTCCTGCTCGTGTCGGTCGGCTGGATCGCGATGGCGGCGGTCGCAGCGGTTCCGCTGATGCTGGCGTTGCCGGGGCTCTCCGCGACCGACGCGTTCTTCGAGGCCATGTCCGGCCTGACCACGACCGGTGCCACGGTCCTGGTCAACCTGGACACTCTGCCGGCCGCGATCAATCTCTGGCGCCACGCGCTGCAGTGGTTCGGCGGTATGGGAATCATCCTGCTGGCGGTGGCGATCCTGCCGCTCCTCGGCGTCGGCGGCCGCCAGCTCTACAAGGCCGAGGTGCCCGGTCCGAACAAGGATGCCAAGCTGACGCCACGGATCGCCGAGACCGCGAAGGCGCTCTGGCTCGTATACGCGGCGATCACGCTGGTCTGCATCGTCGCGCTGCGGATCGCCGGCATGAGCTGGCTGGACGCGGTCTGCCACGCGTTCTCGGCCATGTCCCTCGGCGGCTTCTCCACGCACGACGCGAGCGTCGGGTTCTTCGACTCGATTGCGATCGAGGCGGTGCTGACGGTGTTCATGCTCGTCGCCGCCATGAACTTCGCCACGCACTACGTGGCATTGCGCCGCGGGGCGTTCAAGGCGTACGCGCGCGACAGCGAGGCGACCACGATGCTCGGACTCGTGCTCGGCAGCGCGGGAGTCATCGGCGCATACCTCTGGTTCACCGGCACCTATGCGAGCTTCTGGACCGCGCTCCGGCACGCCACGTTCAACGTCGTCTCGATCGCGACCGACTGCGGGTACGCGAGCGTCGATTTCGACAAGTGGCCGCTCTTCGCGCCCCTCTGGATGCTGTTCCTGAGCTGCGTGTCCTGCAGCAGCGGCTCGACGGGCGGCGGGATCAAGATGTTCCGCACCATCACGCTGTTCCGGCAGGCCGGGCGCGAGATGGCGCGGCTGGTGCACCCCAACTCGGTGGCGGCCCTGAGGATCGGCAGGACCGTGATTCCAAACGGCGTGGCGTACGCGGTGCTCGCCTTCCTGCACATCTATACGATGACGGTCCTGGTGCTGACCCTCACGCTGGTCGCGAGCGGGCTCGACTTCATATCGGCGCTGTCGGCGGTCATCGCTTGCATCAACAACATGGGTCCGGGCCTGAACAAGGTCGGACCGGCGACCAACTACGCTTCCCTGACCGATTTTCAGACCTGGGTCCTCGCCGCGGGCATGCTGCTCGGCCGGCTCGAGCTCTTCACCGTCATCGTGCTGTTCACGCGGGGATTCTGGCGCAGATGACCGTTTCGGCCGAATGATACGATCCGCCGCGAATAAGGTCCGTGATCGTCAACTGCGTCGTCTATCAGGATGGCCGGAGAATCGCCCAGATCGGGCCGGGCGAGATTCGCCACTACGTGAGCCTGCCCGAGTGCCTCGTCTGGATTGCGCTCTTTGAGCCGTCCGCGGAAGAGCTCGATGCCATGCAGGCCGAGTTCGGCCTGCACGAGCTCGCGGTCGAGGACGCGCGCCATGGCCGCCATCGACGGCTATCTCTTCTACCGGTTCCGCAAGGCCAAGTGGCTGTAATAGTTGACGTGCCCCGCCACGCACCTCTACCGACACCCGCGGATCTTGACGCGGGCTTGACACCGGAGGGCCTGATCTTGAGCGCGCATTTACGCGCACGTGGCTACCCTGCCTCCTATCCACTCACCGGAGAGGCGATTTCCGAATGGACCTCTTGATCCTCTTCCTGATCGCCGCGCTCGGCGCGGTCACCATCGGCCTCGTCCACGGCCTCGAACACTTGCGGGGGTGCGAATGAGCTGGGTTCATGTGCTGGCCGGCATCGTCGCTGCCGCGCTCTTCGTCTATCTCGTCGTCGCGATGCTGAAACCGGAGTGGTTCGAATGAGGACCAACGGCTATCTGCTGCTTGCCATCGATGTTTGATGCTGCACGCGGCGAAATAGGACGAGGACCACCATGACTACCGACGCTGTGACGACCAAGACCGCAACGCTCATTCGGGACCTCTTCCGCGGCGAAGCGCTGCGGGAAGCGCTCGCCGACTCGTTCCGCAAGCTATCGCCGCGCGCCCAGGTGCGTAACCCGGTGATGTTCGTGGTGTACGTCGGCGCCATGCTCACTACGATCCTGTTCTTGCAGGCGCTGTTCGGAAAAGGGGAGGCGTCGCCGGGGTTCATCCTGCATATAACCCTGTGGCTCTGGTTCACCGTGCTGTTCGCGAACTTCGCCGAATCGGCCGCCGAGGGCCGCGCCAAGGCGCAGGCCGCGAGCTTGCGCGGCGCTCGACGCGAGGTGATGGCGAAGAAGCTCAGCGAGCCACGGCGTGGCCCGAATTGGGCGAAGGTCGCGGGCTCGTCCCTGCGCCGCGAAGACGTGGTGTTGGTCGAACCGGGCGATTTCATTCCCGCCGATGGCGAAGTGATCGAAGGCGTCGGCTCGGTGGACGAAAGCGCGATCACCGGCGAATCGGCGCCGGTCATCCGCGAGGCCGGCGGCGACTTCAGCTCGGTCACCGGCGGAACGCGACTCTTGTCGGACTGGCTGGTCGTCCGGGTCACATCCAATCCCGGCGAGACGTTCCTCGATCGCATGATCTCGATGGTGGAGGCCGCGCGGCGCCAGAAGACGCCGAACGAGATCGCGCTCGCGATCCTGCTCGCCGTGCTGACGCTGATCTTTCTGCTCGCGACCGCGACGCTGCTGCCATACTCGATCTACAGCGTCGATGCGATGAAAGCGGGCGAACCGATCGGCGTGACCACGCTCGTGGCGCTGCTCGTCTGCCTCATTCCGACCACGATCGGTGCGTTGCTATCGGCGATCGGCGTCGCGGGCATCGGGCGGCTGATCGCGAAGAACGTCATCGCGATGTCAGGCCGCGCGGTGGAAGCGGCGGGCGACGTCGATGTGTTGTTGCTCGACAAGACCGGCACCATCACGCTCGGCAACCGCCAGGCCTCCGCCTTTTATCCAGCGCCGGGCGTCGCGCCACGGGACCTCGCCGACGCCGCGCAGCTCGCCTCGCTGCCGGACGAAACCCCGGAGGGCCGCAGCATCGTGGTGCTGGCGAAGACCGCTTTCGGGCTGCGCGAGCGAGACGTGGAGGCGTTGCACGCGTCGTTCGTGAAGTTCTCGGCGCAGACGCGCATGAGCGGTGTCGATTTGCCCGATCGGAAGATTCGCAAAGGGGCGGCGGATGCCGTGCGCAAGTGGGTGACGGACCTGGGCGGCGTTTTCCCGAACGAGGTGCAAACGCTGGTCGAGACCGTCGCCCGACGCGGCTCGACGCCGCTCGTCGCCGCCGAAATGGCGGGCCGTGCCCGGGTGCTCGGCGTCATCGAGCTGAAGGACATCGTGAAGGGCGGCATCAAGGAGCGTTTCGCCGAGTTGCGCAAGATGGGCATCAGGACCGTGATGATCACCGGCGACAACCGCCTCACCGCGGCCGCGATCGCCGCCGAAGCCGGTGTCGACGACTTTCTTCCCGAGGCGACGCCGGAAGCGAAGCTGAAGCTGATCCGCGGACATCAGGCCGAAGGACGACTTGTGGCGATGACCGGCGACGGCACGAACGACGCGCCCGCGCTCGCCCAGGCCGACGTGGCAGTCGCCATGAACACGGGCACGCAGGCGGCGAAAGAGGCCGGCAACATGGTCGATCTGGACTCGAACCCGACCAAGTTGATCGAGATCGTCGAGACCGGCAAGCAGATGCTGATGACGCGCGGCGCACTGACGACGTTCTCGATCGCGAACGACGTGGCGAAGTACTTCGCGATCATCCCTGCCGCGTTCGTCGCGACGTATCCACAGCTCGGCGTCCTGAACGTGATGAATCTCGCCACGCCGCAGAGCGCGATCCTGTCGGCGGTGATCTTCAATGCGCTGATCATCATCGCGCTCATTCCGCTCGCGCTGAAGGGCGTGAAGTACCGCCCGATGGGCGCAGCACCGTTGCTGCGGAATTTCCTGCTCGTCTATGGCTTGGGCGGGATCATTCTACCGTTCGTCGGCATCAAGCTGATCGACATGATCCTGGTCGCTTTGCGGCTCGTTTGAGCGGAGGGAAAACCACCATGCCGCTGATCTATCTGCTGCTCGGGCTCGGAGTCTTCGGGCTCATGTTCTGGCTGACCTACGCGGTCGATTGGCGCAAAAAGGCCAAGGGGAGCTGATCACATGCCAATGGACGCCATTCTTTTCGTCATCTTCATCGTCGGCGGCACGGCCCTCGTTTCCTGGCCGCTCGGTCGCTACATGAAATGGGCGATGGATCCGGCCGCGCCAGAAGCCGGCGCTGCGGGCCGCCTCACGCGCCTCTTCCAGGTTCTCGGCGGCTCGGTCGCTCGCCCGTCGCAGGACTGGAAGCAGTACATGCTCGCGCTCCTCGTCTTCAACGTCGTGATGTTCGTGGTGAGCTTCGGCATCATGGCACTGCAGCAGTATCTGCCGCTCAACCCGGACGGCATGAAGGAGATCGAAGGAAGCCTTGTCTTCAATACCGCCGCTTCGTTCACCTCGAACACCAATCTCCAGCATTACTCGGGCGAATCGACGCTCAGCTACCTGTCGCAGCTCGGCGCGCTCATGTGGCTGCAGTTCGTGTCGGCGGCGACCGGCGTCGCCGCCCTGACGGCGCTCGCGCGCGGCCTCGCGGGAAAGGGCCTCGGCAACTTCTTCGTCGACCTGCAGCGCGCGTCGTTTCTCGTCTTCCTGCCGGTGGCGCTCGTCGTCGCGACCCTCATGGTGCTTGGCGGGATGCCGATGACGTTCGAAGGCGCCGCACGAGCGATCACGCTGGAAGGCGCGGAGCAGACCATCGCGCGCGGGCCGGTCGCGGCTTTTCTGGCTATCAAGCAACTCGGCACCAATGGCGGCGGCTTCTTCGGGCCGAACTGCACCCACCCGTTCGAGAACCCGACTTTCTGGACCAACGCGCTGGCGATGATCAGCATCATCCTCATCCCGATGGCGTCGGTGTGGATGTTCGGCCGAATCATCGGACGCATGCGTCACGCCGCGCTCGTGTTCGGCGTGATGGGGGTATTGCTTCTCGCCAAGATCACCGGCGCCCTGTACTTCGAGGCAGCGCCGACCCAAGCGTTCGCTGAGCTCCCGATCGAGCAGAGCGTCGGCAACCTGGAGGGCAAGGAAATGCGCTTCGGCGCCACCTCCGGACCGCTGTGGGCGGTGCTGACCACCTCGACCAGCAACGGCTCGGTCGGCGCGATGCACGACAGCCTCAACCCGATGACGGGCCTGATGCCGATGATCGGGATGTGGCTGAATGCGACCTACGGCGGCGTCGGCGTGGGCATGATCAACATGTTCGTCTACATGATGCTCGCCGTGTTCGTCGCCGGCATGATGGTTGGTCGCACGCCCGAGTATCTGGGCTGGCGCGTGGAAGCCCGCGAGGTCAAGTTCGCCGCGCTCGCGTTGCTCGCCCACGCCTTCTTCATCCTCGTCGGCGCCGCCATCTTCGCGGTGACGCCTTGGGGCACGGAGGCGCTCAACAATGCAGGTCCGCACGGCTTCAGCGAGATCCTCTACGAGTTCAGCTCCGCGTCCGCCAACAACGGTTCGGGCTTCGAAGGCCTCGGCGACAATACTCCGCCCTGGAACGTGGCCACGGGTATCGTGATGTTGCTCGGTCGGTATATCCCGATCATTCTTCCGCTCGCGATCGTCGGCTCGTTCGCGACGAAACGGCGCACCACGGAGTCGGCCGGCACCCTGGGGGTGGAGAACGGCACCTTTGCGGTCATGTTGCTGGCGACGATCCTCGTCGTCGGCGCGCTGACGTTCTTCCCGGCTGCTGCGCTCGGCCCGATCGCAGAGCACGTCAGCTTCATGAAGTAGCAGGAGCGCAGCACACCATGTCAAATCTCGTCGCAAGCGTTCGCCTGGTGATCGCCACCATCCTGATCTGCGTGGTCGGCTATTCGATCGTCATTCTGGGGGTGGCGCAGCTCGTGCCGGACACGGCGCGGGGCTCGCTGATCAGGTCCGCGGACGGCAAGATCGTCGGCAGCAGTTTGATCGCGCAGAAGTTCACCCAACCCCGCTACTTCTGGCCGCGTCCCTCGTCGGCGGGAAAGGACGGATTCGACGCGACGAGCGCGGCGGGAAGCAACAAGTCGCCAACGAGCGAAGACGTCGCCAAGCGCGGCGCGGAAATGGTCGCTCGCTACGGTGCTTCCAAGGAGAGGCCCTTGCCGCCGGAGCTTGCCGCAGCCTCGGGTGGCGGGCTCGATCCGCACATCAGCGAGCACGCCGCGCTGTACCAGGCGGAGCGCGTTGCCAAGGCGCGCGGCTTGCCGCAGGCCAAGGTCGAGGAGCTCATCAGGCAGCACGGCTTCGCCCCGGGCGGCTTCCTGACGCCGGCGCGCATCGTGAACGTGCTGGAGCTCAACCTGGCGCTTGACGCGCTGAAGTCCTGATCATTGCGCTCGCGCGGGAGCGCTTGCAGTCCCGGCAGCCGATGAGCTGCCGCGAGGGTTGCTACGCGCGTCCTTTCTCGTCTACGGTGTCGGCGCGTGCGGCACGACCAACGGGCATTGCACCGTCTTGACGCGGCGCGCGCACATCTTGATGCGATTCGTGCCCTCGCACCCCTATCTTCTTCTGCATGGACCGGAAGCAGAGAAAGGGCCAACCGGAGCGGCTGACCTTCGCTCAGGCGCTCGCCGCGGATCTCACGGACGAGGGCGTCGCGCGGAATGCGCGGCGTCTCGGCCGCTGGCTGCGAATACTCGGGGCCGTCGCGCTCGCGGCGCTCGCGATCGGTGCGCTGCTCTAGCGCGGCGAGAACGCCGTCGCCAGGCTTGACACCGTCTTGTCCCCGTTACCCTGAAGCTTGCCGCGGGCTTGCCGCCCGCATGCCTATATTACGACTGAGGTTCTCCGCGGTTCGGGGAACGAGAGAATAGGAGATCAGTCGTGAACGGGTACAGATGGCGTGCAGCGACGACGGAGCTTGCCGAGCTCGTCCGCACGGGCGCACCGCGCATCGCGCGCGTCGGCGCCGTGATGCTCGTCGTGCTTGCGGTGCCGTTGGTCTTGCGGTACTGGATGTTTCTCCCAAGGTGATCATATGAGCTCCACCAGTCCGATCTGCTTCGGTATCGAGCCGCGCGCGGACGGCTCCGTCGTGGTGGCCGCGCAGACCGACAAAGAGGTGAGCGTCCGGCGTTTCGAGCCGGCGCGCGCCCAAGTGCCGGCGGTCGTGCAGTTCGTGCGCGAGCGGTCACATTCCCCGCACGTCTGCGTCGCGTCG
Organism: Burkholderiales bacterium; assembly: GCA_049691875.1. Classification (GTDB taxonomy): domain Bacteria; phylum Pseudomonadota; class Gammaproteobacteria; order Burkholderiales; family SG8-39; genus JAABRB01. The sequence goes on from JBAVOG010000032.1 coordinate 7,618, forward strand.
ATCGGTACGGGAGCGCTCACCCTTGCGCTTGCGCTCGGCGAGCTGCCGGAGGCGGAGGTGGTTCTGCTTCGACCGGCAGCGCTTCCGCGAGCGAGCGC
>JBAVOG010000033.1:0-6194 GCA_049691875.1 Burkholderiales bacterium
CTGCTGGCGCTGCCCGGCGGCCCGCTCGTGTCGATGGCCGTCGCGGTGAGCGCGATGGGCGTGGTGACCGCTTCCGCTTCGGGCGCGCTGACCATCGCGCTGAACACGTTCGGCGAAACGTACGCGGGACTCGCGGCCCAGGCAGGCATCGATCCGGCGCTGATGCATCGCATCGCCGCTCTGGCGAGCGGCCCGCTCGCCCAGTTGCCGCACAGCGGCGCGATCGCCACCCTGCTGTCGATCTGCGGCGCCACCATGCGCCAGAGCTACCGCGACATCGCGATGGTGATCCTCGTCGGGCCGCTGCTCGCGCTGGTCGTGGCGATTGCGCTGGGCAAGGCGTTCGGGTCGTTTTGATGCCGATCGCGCTCACGCCATCGGGGCGGCGAGCTTACTGCGCTCGGAGTCCCGGGGGACGGACCTCCCACTTGGGGCCCGCTCGCGTGGACCGGTAGCCGACGTCGTAAAGCGCGCGCATGATCGTCGGGTCGAATACCTCCGCACCTTTTAGTTCGACGTCGTTCCCGATCGTGACCCACTGGAAGCTCGCCTGGTCGCGCACCGTGTAGGCGTAGATTCGAAAGAGATCACCGACCACGGCCGCCCGGGACGCCGCATCTAGAGAGCGGGTCGCGATGCCGCGCAGGCTGCGGGGCGTCGGGCTCGGCTGGGGTCGCAGCTTTCCGTTGTGAATCACGAAGACGCTTTCCCGCCCGTTGCCACGCCCGTCACGGCGCAGCGCGACGATCGGGCCGACGATACCTGCGATCACGATGTCGAAATAGCTCTTGCCGTGCGTCGACCCGCACACGGCGAGCCAGCGGGATTCAGCCGGATTTGATTTTCCTAGCCCAACTTCCACAGTTCGAGGGTGTCAATCGTGGTGAATCAAGCAGTTAGGGTCCGAAGTCGCCACTACATTTCGGCGGTCTGCGGCCCACGCAGTCGTTGCGGCAAGGTGAGGCCGAGCCGCTCCAGGAGCAGCGCCTGACTGTGATCCGGGCGCACCACGCAGCGCAGGCGCAGTTCGCGCGCCGAGCCATCGGCCAGCGGCAGCACGACATCGGCGGCGTGGATGCGTGAGAACTCCGTGAGGACTGTGCGCGGGGAGTGGCCCAGGCCGGCGCGCGATTGCCACTGCTGGAGCGTCTTCCACAACGCGTAGGCGAGGAAGCAGATCAGGATGTGGGCCTTGATCCGCGTCTCTTTGTGGTGCCAGATCGGGCGCATGGCGAGGTCGGATTTGTGGACGCGGAAGGCCGCTTCGGCCTCGGTGAGCTGGACGTAGGTCTTCCACAACTCCTCATCGGACCAGTCGTGCACGTTGGTGCGCAGGATATAGGTGCCTTCGCTCAACGCCGCCCATTCGTCCCACTCGGGGTTGGCGTTCCAACGCAGCCGCAGGCCCGAGAGGCTGCTCGGATCCTCCTCGATCGCGATCGCGTAGCGGGCGGCCGCGCGCGCATGACGCTCCAGCAGTCGTCCGATCTGTCGTTCCAGGGTGCTGCGATCCAGTCGCCGGCGAGCGTGCTCAATGCGTCGGCCAAGCGAGGCGAGCCCGGCTTCGATGCGGCTCGCAAAGCGGGCGTGCATCGCCCGTTCCTTCTCGATGCGGCTGGCCGAACGGCACAACAGGAACGTCTCGAGCCCGTCCGGACCGTGGCACAGCTTCACCTGGACATCCTCACGGATGTGGCGCCAATCAGTCCGATCAGCCAGCTGGCGCGACCAGCGCTTGAGTTCCGAGCGCGCCGTGCCGAGCACGTAGCGGCGCCCGGTCGCATTGAGCCAGGCGATGTTCTCGGCACTGACCATGCCGCGGTCCATCACCCACACGCGCCTCGCCTTACCGAAGCGACGCTCCATCGACTCGACGATCTCCTCGACCGTAGTCACGTCCACCGTGTCGCCGCGGAAGATCTCGTAGCCCAGGGGCATGCCCTCGCGGGTGACCACCAGCGCGATGTTCACCTGTACGCAGTCGAACCGATGATCGCGGCTGTAGCCGCGTCGGGCGATCGCCGGATCGGCCACGCCCTCGAAGTAGGTGCTGGTGACGTCGTAGAGCAGCAGGTCGTAGTCCAGATCGAACAGCTCTCCCAGTCGCTCCACCAAGTGAGTCTCGATCGCTGCCTTGTGCGGCAGCACCCGGTCGAGCGTACGGTAGAGCCGCTCGTCGTAGACCTGTTCGATGGCCACCCCGAGCAGATCCTCCAAAGCGGTGGTCCGATACCATTGCTCGGCCACGTGCAGCTCGCTCGAGGGCTCGCACAGCCGCCCAATCACAAGGATCGCGATGACCTCGCCCCAGGCCACCTGCTCGCGGCCACGGGGAAGCAGCTTCTCGCACAACTGGTCGAGTTTGAGCGCCCGCCACAGCAGCCACCCCAGCCACACCGCGCCGAAGCTGCGCGAGCGCTCAACACGGACCTTGCCCAGCTTGACCGGCACCGCCTCGACGGGCTCATCGGCGAACAGATGGCGCTGCAAGCCAGCCGCCGCATCACCGACGATGCGGCGCGCGAGCGCCTGCGCCTGGGCGCGACCCTCGGCGTCGAGTTCGCCCAATTGCGCCACCGTCTGCTGCACCACCTTGCGCCCGCGGCGGACCGAGCGAACCAGCTGCCAATAGACGTGGGTCTTGCCGTCTTTGCGTCGCGTCGTGTGGCGCAGGTACATGTGCGCCCATTCTCGACATGCGCCGCCGCCCCGGCAACCCACTTGGTCGCCACTACATCGAGTTTCGGGGCGTTCAGCGAGCCCAGCCGCAGACTCGGCTGCTTCGCCGTGCGCCGTTTCACTCTACGTCGACGCTGTCGCGTCGGCGCGACGACTCACCCTTCTCGCCGAAATCGGCGGGAACTGTGGAAGTTGGGCTAGGCGAACACTGGCCCTGCAGTGGTTTGTGAATCAGCGACTTACGAGGACGCCCGTTGCGTCTTTTTATGGCCCCGGCACGCTCGCATGCCACGTCCGGGTTCTTGGACGCGCGGCTACACTCGCGCGTCGTGCCGCTCCAGCGCGTGACTCCAGCCGAGCAGCCTCTCATCGGCGGTCATCAGCGCCGCGCCCTGCGCAAGCGCGGTCGCGATGATGAGCCGATCCACCGGGTCGTCCGGCAGACCACCAAGCTCGACCGACCGGACGGCGGCAGAGCCGTCGACAGGGAACTCCAGCAGTCCAGCCGCGAGGAGCCGCTCGCGCCATTCGCTCACGCCGACGGGGAGGCGGATCCGGCCCCGCGATTGGAGCAGCGCAATCTCCCAGAACGTCATCGCGCACACCGCGACTCTACCGGCGACCCATAGCCGGTTGATGAGCGCCTTCGCCCTGCGGCCAAGCTTGCGCTCGTCGTTATCGGCCCACGCGAGGACGTGCGTGTCGAGGACGATCACTTCAAGGCCTTCCAGAGCCCGGTGCCGATCGGCGAGACGATGTCGCCGAGGATCTTCGTCTGGCCCTTGTGCAGGCCGATGAGCGACTTGGCGCGCGGCGGGCGGTGCGGCCGCAGCTCCGCCACCGGCCTGCCGTTCTTGGTGACCACGATCGTTCGACCCGTGCGCGCGACCTCGTCCATCAGGGCAAGACACTTCGCCTTGAACTCGGATGCCTGTATGGTTTCCACGAGAACCTCCGTATGACCGGAATTATGCCCATGGTCAGAATAATGGTCAATAGACCCTCCGGAAGCTGCGGCACGAGCGCGCTCAGGGCGTGCCCTCGTGCACGCAGAGGTAGTTGCCTTCGGTGTCCTTGAACCAGGCCGCCTTGTCCGATCCCAGAACGCACACGTGGTCGACGGTTTTGAGATCGGGGAAGTCGAAGTCTTCGAACACCACCCCCTTCGCCTTCAGCTCTTCGATCACGCGTTCGATCCCCTTGACCTCGAAGCTCAGCGCCGTATGCTCGGACTTGGTCCCCTCGGGTTTCGTGATGAGTGCGATATGGGCGTCGCCGCCGCACGCGAAGAGGTAGTTCCCGTCGGCGGCAAACCCCCTGGGCTCGAGCCCGAGCTTGTTCCGGTAGAAGTCGCGGGCGCGGTTCATGTCCTTCACCGGAAGGATGGTGGTGATTGCGGCCTTGGTGAGGTTGCTCATCGGTTTCTCCCTGGTTTGCCGGGCTATTCGCCGACTCGGAGAACTGCGGGCGCTTTGCATGTATGGATATAGCCAAAGGCCGGGAACAACGCAAGCGGTGCAATGGCCTCAAGCAGCCCCAACGAAACCGAGACCGTGCCCCGTGAGAATGCGCCGGTCGGCGGGGGGTCCGAAATGTGCTTGTACTGGGCGCGAATTGATCGCTCCGCGGCAGGTATCCTGCCGGCTTTTGCTTGTAGAGGAAAGACGATTATGAGCCACAAGCACGAGCAGCTCATCGGCGCGATCCTCCACGATCCGATCAGCGGCAACATTCACTGGCGCGAGGTCGAGTCGGTGCTCAATCATCTGGGCGCGCAAGTAGAGCATCTTTCCGGAGCCCGCATTCCGACCCGCTCGAGTGCCCCAAGTGCAAGGGCCCGATGCGCAGCATCGCCCTGATCGACGATCCGCCCGTCGTGCGGCACATCCTCGAGCACCTGGGTCTGTGGGCGCCCGAAACGAGTGAGCGATCCCCACCGCTCGCGCCCCAGACTTGGCCGCCCGGCGCGGTCATTCCCCTCACCGACCACCTCGTCCCCGACATCGCATAGCCTCGCGCCTAATGCCTTCCGCATGAGCCCCCGCGCGGCCGAACACGGCGAGCCAGCGGGATTCAGCCGGACTTAATTTTCCTATCCGTCATGCGCCAGAGCTACCGCGACATCGCGATGGTGATCCTCGTCGGGCCGCTGCTCGCGCTGGTCGTGGCGATTGCGCTGGGCAAGGCGTTCGGGTCGTTCTGATGCCGGTCGCACCCAGCGGGGCGCAAGGGCCTGCCTACTCCGCGTTCATTCCTGGCGGACGGACCTCCCACTCGGGTCCTGCGCGGGCAGCCCGGTAGCCGACATCGTAGAGCTTGCGCATGATCGCCGGGTCGAATACCTCCGCGCCTTCCAGCTCGACGTCGTTTCCGATCGTGACCCACTGGAAGCTCGCCTGATCGCGCACCGTGAAGGCGTAGATTCGAAAGAGATCGCCGACCACGGCCGCCCGGGTCGCCGCGTCGAGGGAGCGGGTCGCGATGCCGCGCAGGGTGCGGGGCGTCGGGCTCGGCTGGGGTCGCAGCTTTCCGTTGTGAATCACGAAAACGCTTTCCCGCCCGGGGCCACCCCCGCCACGGCGCTGCACCAGCGCGAACCGGAACACGCCTCCGTTCAAGAAGACGTTGGCCGCCACCGCGCCGTCGACGTGCAGCTCGTCGTAGCGCCGCCCTTCGACATCGACCTCGAAGAACACGGGCGGAAAAGCGATGGGTATGGACGCGGATGCGAGCATCACCTTGCGGAAGAGCTCGAGGGCTTCCGGACGGCCGCTCGCGGCGATCAGCCCCATGTTCCAGACGACGAACTGCTGCGCGTCGAGGTCGACCGTCCCGAGGTACAGCCGCCGTCCCTTCGCTTGCGCCTCGGCAACCTTGCTCAGCAGGTCGGCATCGACGTTGCGCGCAATGAGCGCGGCGAGCGGACCCGTGTCGGCGAGTGATTCTCCCCGAATCAGCCGCAGCACGACCGAGCCGAGGGCGAAGACATCGCGCGATGCGGTCGTGGTGTAGAAGTCGCGGAGCGCAGCGTCATACTCCGGGCCGAGAAACGCGAACGGCGCCATCAGCGCGCCAGTCGACACCCCCGTGACGATCTTGAAGACCGGACGGTGGCCGGTAGCGGTCCAGCCGTTCAGGAATCCGGCGCCGAAGGCGCCGTTCGCACCGCCTCCGGACACCGCGAGATGGGGGTAGTGCACGATCCCCTGGGGATCGGCCGGAAAGTCCGCCGGCGACTCCTGGATGAACGACTGCGCGAGGTCGCGCTCCATCGCCTCGCTCGGCCTGCCAGCCCATGCGCGGACTTCCGGCAGGTCCGGAATCGTCGCCGACGCAGTGAGCTCCGGCGGCACCGGATTGCGGAGGAGCGCGCCGCAGCCCGCGAGTGACGCGGCAAGTCCGGAGAGGGCGAGCCCTCGCGCGAGCCTGCCCATGCTGGCGCTGTACTCAGTCAGCGCAGAGCAGTCTTACCCGGCGCTCCGCGCGATCGAATGCTTCGTCGCTCTCCGCCAAGA
>JBAVOG010000034.1:0-2409 GCA_049691875.1 Burkholderiales bacterium
GTGCATATCGATGAGCAGGTAGCGAATTCCTGCACAGAAATGGTGCAGAAACGCCCACCCGAGGCCGAAGAGCACGAGCTTTGCGAGGGGATGACCGAGCGTTTCCCGGATCTGTGCGTATCCCTCCGGCGAAACGAGGCTCTTGTCCAGCAGGGCGAGCAGCCAGAAAGCGAGGACAAACAGGAGCAGTCCGCTGATCCGATGCAGGATCGAGACGAAACCCGGCAAGGGAAGACGGATACGGACAAGGTCGAGGTAGACAGGACGCTTCTTCTTCACTGCGGCATCAGTCATCGATCACTTTCCTCGCTGTTTGGAGCTGTCGCCCCGCATCTGACCGCGCATCTGACCGAAAAGAGCGGGCGGATTATATCAAGCCATCAACCATACTTGTGGCGCGGAGTCCCTCGCTTCCGCGCCGCCGCTTCACTTTATTCACCCGAGCCGGTTGCGGTAGTAGTGCGTATCGGTGCGACACAGTCCGTGCCGATACTCGACCGGGCGATCGCCGTACGTGAATGCCAGGCGCTCGACGCTGAGCAGCGGCGTGCCTTTCGTGAGTCCGAGCGCCGCGGCGGTCGCGGCATCGGCGGCGACGGCGCGCAGCTTCTCGTCGGCGCGGATCATCTGGATTCCGAACTCCGCCTCGTAGAGGTGATAGATCGACCCGCGATGCGCAGCCAGCTTGGCCGCGGAGAGCCCCTTGAAGGTCGCCGCCGGAAGCGTGATGTCCTCGACCACGGCGGGCACGCCGCCGAAGGAAAGAACGCGCCGGATCACGATCACGCCGTCGCCCGGTTTGAGGTCCAGGAGACGCGCGGCCTCGACGCTGGCGCGCGAGCGGTGACACTCGGACGCGCGACTCTCGTACTGCGCGGGCTCGCCCTCGTTCGGCATGAGGCGCAGAAAGCGAAACTGCTGGCGCAGCTCGCCATGTGTCGCGACGTACGTACCTTTGCCCTGGCGGCGCACGAGGACGTTCTCGGCCGCGAGCGCGTCGACTGCCTTGCGTACCGTGCCCTGGCTCACCCTGAAGCGCTCCGCCAGCTCGAACTCGCTCGGAATCGCCTGGCCGGGCTTCCATGCCCCGCCATCCAGGCCCCTGACGATCAGGTCCTTGATCTGTTGGTACAGCGGCAGGAACGTGGGAGCGGCACCGCGCATGACCCGTAATCTGCCACAATCGGGCGCGCAGGTCTATCTTATATAAGACATAAGATATCTGATTCGAATTGACAGGCTTCCTGCGCCCCGCCTAAACTCGTCACTGGTTGCGCTGCAGCACGGCCAACGGACATGCTCCCCGGCGTGGTCCGCGCTATCCTCGCCAGCCACTTTCGTCTGCAACGGTCCCATCCTCGTAGGAGCCTGCCCGAATGAGTAAAGCCCCCGTACGCGTAGCGGTCACCGGCGCCGCCGGCCAGATCGGGTATAGCCTGCTGTTCCGGATCGCGAGCGGCGAAATGCTCGGCAAGGAGCAGCCGGTCATTCTCCAGCTGCTCGAGATTCCCCAGGCACAGAATGCCCTGCGGGGCGTCGTGATGGAACTCGAGGATTGCGCGTTCCCGCTTCTCGCCGGTGTGGTCGCCACCGACGACCCGAATCTCGCGTTTCGCGACGCCGATTACGCGCTGCTGGTGGGCGCACGTCCGCGCACCAAGGGCATGGAGCGCAAGGATCTGCTCGAAGCGAACGGCGCGATTTTCACGGTTCAGGGCAAGGCGCTCGACGCCTCCGCGCGGCGCTCCGTCAAGGTCCTGGTCGTGGGCAATCCGGCCAACACCAATGCACTGATCGCGATGAGGAGCGCGCCTGGGCTGAGCACCCGCAATTTCACCGGAATGATGCGCCTCGACCACAACCGGGCCGTCTCGCAGATCGCCGCGAAGATCGGGGTCCCCATCGGCGAGGTCGAGAAGATGCTCGTCTGGGGAAACCATTCCCCGACGATGTATCCCGACTATCGATTCGCCACGGCGGGCGGCAAGCCTGTGAAGGCACTCCTCGACGACGACAAGTGGAACCGCGACACGTTCATACCCAACGTCGGCAAGCGCGGCGCGGCCATCATCGAGGCACGCGGCGCCTCCTCGGCCGCCTCCGCCGCGAACGCCGCGATCGACCACATGCGTGACTGGGTGCTGGGCACCAGCGGGAAATGGGTCACGATGGGCATCGCGTCGGACGGGAGCGCGTACGGGATTCCCGAAGGCGTCATCTACGGATTTCCCGTGACCTGCGCGAACGGCGATTACCAGATCGTGCAGGGTCTCGAAATCGACGCTTTCAGCCGCGAGCGCATGGACCACACCCTCAAGGAGCTGCTCGAGGAGCGGGACGGCGTGAAGCACCTCCTCGGGTGAGCCGCGCCGCGCGGGCCCAGCCCGCGCGCGTCTCCCCACGACACGC
>JBAVOG010000035.1:0-3321 GCA_049691875.1 Burkholderiales bacterium
CCACCAGTGTGACCTGCTGCATCGTGAAACGGCGCTCGCGCCCGGGAGCGTGGCGCGCTGCCGGCGGTGCGGCGGCGCGCTCTATCGCAACTCCGGAGCGAGCCTGGATCGCGCAGTCGCGCTGACGCTCACTGCGCTCGTGCTGCTCGCAATCGCCAACTCGTTTCCGATCGTCGCGCTCGAATTTCATGGGCAACAGGATGCCACCACCCTGCTCGGGGCCGTGGAGGCGCTTTACCGGCAGGAGAAGCCTCTGGTGGCCGGACTGGTCCTCGTCACGACGGTGATCGTGCCGGCCGTCGAGCTCACCGGCATGCTCTATCTCGTCCTGCCGCTCAGGCTCGGACGCGTGCCACGCCTCTTCGCGCCGGTCAACCGCCTGATCCACGCATTGCGTCCGTGGGGAATGGTTGAAGTCTTCATGCTCGGGTTGCTGGTCTCCCTGGTCAAGCTCGGCGGATTCGCGACGGTCATCATCGGAACGGCATTCTGGTCTTTCGGCGCCCTCATGGTCGTCATGGCAGCCTGGCTTGCGTCGGTCGACGCGCGCGATCTTTGGGCACGGACGCAGGTGACCGCATGAACGACGTGACAACCCTTCGGCTCGGCCTGCTCGCCTGCCACGTTTGCGGGCTCGTCTCACGGTCGCCTAGGGCGGGCGGGCACGCTGCGTGCGGACGGTGTGGCGCGGCGCTCCATCCGCGCAAGCCCTACAGCATCGGGCGCACCTGGGCGTTACTGATCGCGGCGGCGTTGCTTTATATTCCGGCAAACGCTTTGCCCGTCATGCAGACGACCACGGTGTTCGGCGCGCAGGAAGACACCATCCTGAGTGGCGTGGCTTATCTCTGGACCTCGGGCTCCTGGCCGCTCGCAATCGTGGTCTTCGCGGCCAGCATCACGGTGCCGCTCGTAAAGATCATCGCGCTGACTGTGCTGGTCGCCTCGACCCAGCGTCGCGCTGCTTGGCGACCGCGGGAGCGCACCCGGCTCTATCGCGTGATCGAGCTGGTCGGGCGCTGGTCCATGCTGGACATCTATGTCGTGACCGTGCTCGTCGCGCTGGTGCATTTGCAGGGACTCGCAACCATCCAGGCCGGCCCCGGCGCGGTGGCTTTCGGAGCAGTGGTGGTGCTGACCATGCTTGCGTCGCTGAGCTTCGACCCGCGCCTGATCTGGGACCCCATCGACGAAGGCCATGGCTGATCCGCCCATTGAAGGAGGACCGACCGATCTGCCGGAGGCCGTCGCGGCGCCGCCGCACCGCTGGGCGCCCTCGATCGTCTGGCTGGTGCCCATCGTCGCTGCGGCGATCGGCGCATGGCTGGCGGTGCACGCGCTGCTGGAGCGCGGGCCGGATATCACGATCACGTTCAAGAGCGCGGACGGCATCGAGGCAGGGAAGACGAAGATCAAATACAAGAGCGTGGACGTCGGCCAGGTGACGACCATCTCCATCGGCAAGGATCGCGAGCACGTCGTGGTGCGCGCGAGAATGGCGAAAGACGCCGACAGTTTTCTGCGCAGCGACACCCAGTTCTGGGTGGTGCGGCCGCGCATCGCGGGCGGCAGCGTGAGCGGCCTCAGCACCCTGCTCGGTGGCACGTTCATCGGCATGGACGCCGGCAAGTCCGACGACTCCGAGCGGGATTTCAAGGGGCTCGAAGTGCCGCCCGTCGTGACGCCCGGTGTGCCCGGACGCCAGTTCGTCCTGCGCGGTGACGATCTCGGATCACTGGAAGTGGGTACGCCGGTCTATTTCCGGCGGGTCGAGGTCGGTCGCGTCGTCGCGTTCAGTCTGGACAAGGACGGTCAAGGGGTTACCGTGAAAGTCTTCGTCGACGCGCCCTACGACCAGTACGTGAATTACAACTCGCGATTCTGGCAGGCGAGTGGCGTCGACCTCACGCTCAACGCGAGCGGTGTCAAGCTCGACACCCAGTCGCTGGTCTCGATCCTTATCGGGGGACTGGCATTCGAGACGCTCCCCGACTCGCCCGTGTCGCCCCCCGCCGAGGCTGACGCCTCCTTCGAGCTGTTCGCCTCGCGCGCCGCCGCGTTCGCGCCGTCGACGGCCGGATTTCACACATTCGTCCTGTATTTCAGCGAATCCGTCCGTGGACTCGAGAAGGGCGCGCCGGTGGATTTTCGCGGCGTGAATCTGGGCGAGGTTCACGAGGTCGACATCGAGTTCGATCGCGCGACGAAGACGGTTCGCATCCCGGTCCTCGTGCGCCTCTATCCGGACCGACTCCAGCGGCGCGCGTTGCGGCGCACTCAGACGCTCGGCGAGATCGAGCGCCGTGAGGTGGTGGACACGATGATCGCCCGTGGTGTGCGCGCACAGTTGCGAACCGGCAGCCTGCTTACCGGTCAGCTCTACGTGGCGCTCGACTTCTTTCCGCATGCCAAACCGGCTCAGGTCGACTGGGCCGCCGCTCCGCCATCCATCCCGACCGTGCCCGGCAGCCTGACGAACCTGGAGACGTCGCTGACCAGCGTCGTGGACAAGCTCGACAAGATTCCGTTCGAGGCCATCGCGAAGGATCTGCAGGTCGCCTTGCGGCAGCTCGATAGCGCGCTGAAGGCTGCGGAGCAGCTCGTGCAGCGGGTCGATACGGAGCTGACGCCGGAAGCAAAGGACGCGCTGGTCGAGGCCAGGCGGGCCATGGCCGCCGCCGGCAGGGTCATGGCGAGCGACTCCCCGCTCCAGGAAGATGCGCGTCAGGCGCTACGCGAGATCACGCGCGCGGCAAGGTCACTGCGCGTGCTGACCGACTATCTCGAGCGCCATCCCGAATCTCTGATTCGCGGGAAGCGCGCGGAGGAGAAGCCATGATCGGCTCGCACTGGAATGCCGTGGCGTTCGCGGCGGCGGCGCTTGCACTCGCCGGGTGCGCGAGCTCCCCGCCCTCCAGCTTCTACACCCTGACTGCTACTGCAACGTCGTCATCGACGACTACGGTGCCGAGCTACGGCGTGAGCATCGGACCCGTGACCGTTCCCGAAACGGTCGATCGCCCGCAACTCGCGTTGCAGATCTCAGCGAACCAGGTCGCGTTGGCCGAATTTCACCGCTGGGCGGAGCCGCTCGCGAGCGGCATCGCCCAGGCAGTAGCGGAGAATCTGCGCAGGCTGCTCGGAACGTCGCGCATTGCCGCGTCACCCGGAGTCGTCGGGGGATCTCTGGAGTACCGGGTCGCGCTGAGCGTCGTGCGCTTCGAATCGAAGCTGGGCAATTCGGCCGAGCTCGACATACTGTGGACGATCGAGAACGCTTCCGGAGGCGCGATCCGCACTGGCCGAAGCACGATCGTGCAG